>JAXDJQ010000170.1:0-7778 GCA_034667565.1 Actinomycetota bacterium | reverse complement strand
CTCCGTGACGATCTACGAGCTCGTTCTCGATCACTTCAGGGACGGTGACGCGCCGGAAGCGACACTAGATGTGCGTTGTTCGAGCGGGACGTACGTACGCACGTTGATCAACGATGTCGGCGAGGTGCTCGGATGTGGGGGACACATGGCGACCCTTCGTCGCACCGAGACCGGTGGCTTCAACCTGGAGGAAGCGGTTCCGCTCGATGGTGTCGGGCCGGATGATCTGCGACCGTTGGCCGAGGCCGTTCGTGTGCTCCCAAGGGTCGATCTGTCGCCCGCGCACGCGATCGATGTGTCGCATGGACGCAAGCTGCCGGCCGACATCGCACCCGACCTCGCTGAAGGTGGCTTGATCGCCGTGTACGCGCAGGAGACCCTCGTCGCGGTGTATCTGAGGGGCGGCGACATGTTGTCTGCTGACAGAGTGGTGCCGTCATGAGAACCACGGTTGGTATCGACGCGCTCGAGCCGCCCGGACAGGGGAGCGCGATCACGATCGGTACCTTCGACGGGGTTCATCTGGGTCACAAGGCGTTGATCGCACGCACGATCTCGGAAGCCAACGACAGAGGTTGCAGCTCATGCGTCGTCACCTGGGATAGGCATCCCTTGATGACCCTCCGTCCCGAGGCGGCACCTCGGTTGCTCTCGACTCCGGAACGCAAGCTCGAGCTCCTCGAGGGCACGGGCATCGATCAGGTTGCGGTGATCCCTTTCACCGACGAGCTATCTCATCTATCACCAGAAGACTTCGTCGCACAGGTTTTGGTGCAGGGACTTAAGGCTCGAGCCGTCTTCGTTGGCGAGGGGTGGCGGTTCGGCCACAAGCGCGCGGGGGACATGGACCTGCTGCAGAAGTTAGGTGCCGAGAACGGGTTCGAAGCACAGCCCGTCGAGCTCGCCAGCGGCGACGGGGATGCGGTGTCGTCCAGCCGGATCCGGGAGGCGGTCGCTGCCGGGCACATGAACGTGGCAAGACGGCTCCTCGGACGGCCATTCGATATCGATGGGCTCGTCGTCGGAGGCGACAAACGGGGTACGAGCCTTGGGTTCCCAACGGCGAACATCGACTGTGACCCGCACCTTGCGTACCCGGCGCGAGGCGTATACGCAGGACGCGCCCAGGTGCAGGACTCGTGGTTCTCCGCCGCCATCAATGTCGGGGTCAATCCCACCTTCGGTGGCGACCCGGAGGTCACCCCGGTCCGGGTCGAAGCTTTCATCCTCGATTTCGAGGGAGATCTGTACGGTCAGACGATCAGGGTGGAGTTCCACCAGCGGCTGCGCGACGAGATGAGGTTCACTTCCGTCGACGACCTCATCGCTCAGATGCACCTGGATGTCGACGCCACCCGGGAGTTGTTCCGGACGCCCTAGTGGCCCTTTTGGCTCACGGATCTCGGCCCAGACAGGACCGAAAGGTCCTTCCGGCGTACTACTCCGTAGTCACACTCGATCACTTGGAGGTTTCCATGAAGAAGATCACCTATCTGGCGCTTGCAGCCGCACTGCTTCTAACCCTCCCCGGCGGAGCCGGGGCATCGCAGGCACGGACCGCAACGGGTGAATACAACACCCTGGTCCTCGCGACCGACCCCGCCCCTGCAGCGCAGGGTCACTTCAGCAACGGCGTGACCTTCAAGGTTCGCCCCACCGAGCGATTCGTAACCATCGAGATCACCGATGAGCATGCCGCCAACGTCATGGCCGTGGTGGAGCAGGACTTCGACGGTGACGGGGTCGCAGACTCCTCAACCGAGATCTGCGATGCCACGACGGACCCTATCCGAGTGAAGCCGGCCTACGACGTGAGCGTCTGGACCCAAGAGGGCACTTGCGACCCGGGCGGTGAGGTGTCCGCTCCGACCTTCGGAACCATCACCGCCACGTTCACCCGCTAGTCACTCAGGGCGTAGCGCGATCTAGCAAACGCGACCTAGAAGGAGGAGCCCCGGGCCGGGGCGAATCCTCGAGCTATGCGGATGATCAAGCTTGGGCTAGTTCTGTGCATGGGACTCCTCCTCGCGCCGGCGTGGGCCCAGGCAGAAGTCTCACGACTCTGTGCGAAGCCAACTTCCGTGCATGCCTTCCACGTTGCCGCGGAGTGGGATCGAAGTCCGGCCGTCTACCGGCGGTCCGAGGCGGCCAAGATCGTGGTTACCGTCACCCGTCCGGCCCACGAGGATCCTGCGGGAGGCGGTGTTCCCATCGATCCACCGCAGTCGCTTCCTGAGGCCGGCGTTTCCGTATGGAGCTCGGTGGTGACGACCCGCTGGCCGTGGCCCTATGGCGCGGGAGTCACGGACGCCAACGGTCAGGTGCGCCTCAGGATGCCGATGAAGGACGGCAAGCCGGGGACCTATGACGTCTCTCATTACGTGGAGAAGTGGACGAACCAGGGTGGGTGCCCCGACATCCAGGAATGGGGTCAGTTGTACGAGTCTCCGGGAGTCGTCATCAAGCCCTGAGATCTGCCCCTCCCAGACGCCTTACCTGGTACGATGCCCGCAGCCCGCAGGGGAAAAGTGCCACTTGAATGACTCGCCACGGGCGTCCCTGAACGACGAAAGGTAGATTGCAGCGCGCATGGCATTGCTCAAGGAAGACAAGCAGAAGCTGATCTTGGATCACGCCCGTACCCAGGGGGACACGGGCTCACCCGAGGTACAGGTCGCCGTGCTGACCCAGCGGATCACCGAGCTCACCGAGCACCTCAAGACTCATCCGAAGGACCACCACTCGAGGCGTGGTCTGCTCCGCATGGTCGGGCGCCGCAAGCGTCTCCTCGATTACCTGCGGCGCGAGGACATCGAGCGCTACCGCTCGATCATCGCCAAGCTCGGCCTCCGTCGCTAAGACGGCTCCAAGGAAGGAGACAACCGGCACCCAAGTCCACCAGTAAGTAAGGAGAGGACCGGTCTGATCGGTTATCAGTCGCAAGCCCGTTCCCGACGTATCCACGCAGTCGCCGAGCGGACTTACCACTGAGAACTGATGGGCTGGTGCCTCTCCTCCAACGAAAAGCAGCATCGAAAACATCGGTGCTCGTTTCCTAAGGAGGAGACACATGCAACCAGAGCCGAAGTCTGTCGAGCGAAAGATCGGCGACAAGGTATTCAAGTTCGAGACCGGACGCTTCGCGGCGCAAGCCGGCGGCGCGGTCATCGGAACCATCGGCGAGACGAACGTCCTCGCAACCGCAACATCGTCGGCGCCCCGTTATGGCGGCGACTTCTTCCCGCTGACGGTCGACGTCGAAGAGCGAATGTACGCCGCGGGCAAGATCCCCGGCGGCTTCTTCCGTCGTGAGGGCAAGGCGTCCGAGAAGGCGACGCTGCTGTGCCGTCTCATCGACCGCCCGATGCGCCCCGCGTTCCCGGACGGTTTCCGCAATGAGGTCCACGTCGTCGTCACATCGCTGTCGGTGGACGGCGAGAACCCGATGGACGTCCTTGCGGTCAACGCGGCTTCCGCCGCGCTGTCGCTGTCGGACATGCCGTTCGAAGGCCCGGTCGGCTGCGTCCGTCTGAGCCACATCGACGGACAGTGGGTCGCCAACCCGACGCACGCCGAAGAAGAGGACTCAACGATCGAGCTCGTCGTAGCAGGTCGCAAGAACGACTCGGGTGAGGTCGACATCATGATGATCGAGGCCGGCGCTTCGGAGCGTGTCTTCGAGCTGATCGAGGCCGGCGCAACGGCTCCGAACGAGGAGCTGCTCGCCGAGGGCATCGAGAACTCGAAGGCTTACATCGCCGAGGTCATCGAGCTGCAGCAGGAGCTCGTCGAGATGGCGGGCAAGCCGAAGGCGACGGTCGGTGAGGACGGCGAGTACCAACTGTTCTCGGACTACTCCGACGAGATCTTCGAGCGCGTCAAGGCAGAGGGCGAGTCCGCCATCGACGCAGCGATCCGCATCACGCAGAAAGCCGACCGCCGCAAGGCGTTGGGCGACGCGGGCAAGGATGTCGCGACGAAGCTGGCCGAAGAGTTTCCTGAGTCAGAGGGTCAGATATCTCAGGCGCTGCGTTCGCTCACCAAGAAGCTCGTACGTAAACGCATCGTCGAGGAGAACGTTCGTCTCGACGGCCGCTCGGTCGATCAGGTCCGTCCGATCTGGACCCAGATCGGCGTCTTACCGCGCGTTCACGGTTCGGGTGTGTTCACCCGTGGTGAGACGCAGGCGCTGTCGGTCGCCACGTTGGGCATGGCCCGCATGGAGCAGATCGTCGACGACCTCGGCTCCGAGGACCGCAAGCGCTACATGCACCACTACAACTTCCCGCCTTACTCCACCGGAGAGGCTGGATTCATGCGGGGGCCGAAGCGCCGTGAGATCGGGCACGGAGCTCTTGCCGAGAAGTCGATCCTTCCGATCGTTCCTTCGAAGGCAGAGTTCCCCTACACGATCCGTGTCGTCTCCGAGATCATGAGCTCTAACGGCTCGACCTCGATGGCGAGCGTCTGTGGTTCGTCGCTGGCCTTGATGGACGCTGGTGTTCCGATCCGCGGCGGTAAGCACGTCGGTGGTGTGGCCATGGGGCTCGTTGCCGAAGGTGGCAAGTTCCTGCCCCTGACCGACATCCTCGGAGACGAGGACGCGTTCGGCGACATGGACTTCAAGGTCGCCGGGACCGAAGAGGTCGTCACCGCTTTGCAGCTCGACACCAAGATCTCCGGTGTTCCGGCAGACGTCCTTCGCCAGGCCCTCGAAGCCGCGCAGAAGGCTCGTCTCCACATCATCGGAGAGATGAACAAGACGATCACCTCGCCCCGTAGCGACCTGGCTGAGTACGCCCCACGCGTCCTCGCGATCCAGGTGCCGGTCGACAAGATCGGCGAGGTCATCGGGCCCAAGGGCAAGAACATCAACATGATCACAACGACCACGGGCGTCGAGATCGACATCGACGACGACGGCACGATCCGCATCGGGTCGACCGACCAGGAGTCGGCAGAAGCTGCGGCTCGTCTGATCGAGGAGACGGTTAACCCGCGTATGCCCGAAGTGGGCGAGCGCATCAAGGGCACCGTCGTCAAGACCACGACGTTCGGGGCATTCATCAACATCGCTCCGAACCGTGACGGCCTCGCGCACATCTCGAAGCTCTCGGAAGAGCGCATCGAACGTGTCGAGGACGCCGTGAACGTGGGCGAGCAGATCGAGGTCGAGGTCACCGACATCGACCGTCAGGGTCGCATCAACCTGACGCCGGTCGCGTGGCTAGAGCGTCAGGTCGCTGCCGGCAAGACGATCGAGGAAGCTCGCGCGGCTGCAGCCCAAGGTGGAGGTGGCGGTGGAGACCGCGGCCCCCGTCGCGAGAGTGGCGACCGTGATCGTGGACGTGGAGGCCGAGACCGTGATCGTGGGCCTCGGCGCGAAGACCGCGGTGGTTCACGCGGTGGGCGCGAGCGTGCTCCTCGCAGAGACGACAACTAAGTAGTGAGATTCGCTCGCACGGTCCTCGACTCGGGGGCCACAGTGGTCACCGAGTCGATGACCGAGGTACGCAGTGTTTCGTGCGGCTTCTGGTTCGATGTCGGCGCTCGTGACGAGCCCGACCATCTAGCCGGGACATCTCACTTCCTCGAGCATCTCTTGTTCAAGGGCACCGACAGGCGTTCGGCGAAGGACATCGCCGACGAGTTCGACGCGGTCGGCGGTGACGTGAACGCCTTCACCGGCAAGGAGTACACCTGCTATTACTCCCGCGTCATCGCCGAGGACCTACCGATGGCCTTCGACGTGTTGTCGGACATGATCCTGAACTCGAAGATCGATCCGGATGACTTCAACTCCGAGCGCAACGTGATCCTCGAAGAGATCGCGATGCACGAAGATGCGCCGGACGAGCTCGTTCACGATCTCTTCTACCGGCAGATGTGGGACGGACATCCCCTCGGGCGACCGGTCCTCGGATACAACGAGACGATCGGCCAGGTCACGCGAGATCAGGTCGCCGATTACTGGCACGAGCGCTACGCACCGAAGAACCTAGTGGTCGCGGCTGCCGGGAACCTCGATCACGACACGCTGGTGCGACAGGTGGACGATCTCTTCTCGAGCGACGGCCCCCGTACCACCCGCACCGGTGCCGCGCCCGAGGCTCATCTCGGCGTCAACGTTCACAAGCGACCGACCGAGCAGGCACACATCGTGCTGGGGACCGAAGGGCTGTCGCGCGCTCATGAGGATCGTCATGCACTGGCGTTACTGGACACCATCCTCGGCGGCGGGATGTCGTCCCGGCTGTTCCAGGAGATCCGGGAGAAGCGCGGACTTGCGTACTCCGTCTATTCGTATCGAGCGCTGTTCGCCGATACGGGGACCTTCGCCATCTATGCCGGTACCACCCCGCAGAACGCCGAGACCGTTATCGACATCGCTCTGGGCGAGGTGGATTCGATCCTCACCCATGGCGTAACGCAGGCGGAGTTCGATCGAGCGAAGGGCCATGTGCGAGGGTCGCTCGTGTTGTCTTCCGAAGATCCCGGCTCGCGCATGAATCGCTTGGGCAAGCAACAACTGACCACGGGCGAGATCCTCTCGATCGACGAGTTGATCGGACGATTCGACCGGTTGACCATGGATGACGTCGCGCGGGTTGCAGGCCTGGTTCTCGGATCGCGCGCATTCCAGGTGACGGTCGTGGGTCCCTTCGACGAGGGCGCGTTCGACCGCTACGCCGCCTAGGTAGCTCGATGATCAAGGTAGGGGTACTCGGCGCGGCGGGCAAGATGGGTTCCGAGGTCTGCCGGGCGGTCTCTGACGACTCCGAGCTCGAACTGGTCACCCAGGTATCGAGAGGTGATGAGCTCCAGCGCTTGACCGAGGCTGGGACCGAGGTAGCGGTCGAGTTCACCGACCACTCAGTCGCTAAGAAGCACGCTCTGTTCTGCCTGTCGAATGACATCCACGTCGTGATCGGTACCACGGGGTTCTCGGATGAAGACCTTGCAGAGATCGAGGCGGCCGCGAACGAGGGGTCTGCCAATGCTTTCTACGCACCCAACTTCGCCCTTGGAGCGGTGCTAATGATGCTATTCGCGGCGAAAGCAGCGCCACATTTCGCGACCGCGGAGATCATCGAGCGTCATCACCAACGCAAACTGGACGCGCCGTCGGGGACCTCCCTGATGACCGCACGCAAGATGAATGAAGCGCGCGGGGATTCTGCGTGGGGCACCCTCGAAGGTGAGACCGAGAAGGTGCCGGGGAGCCGCGGCGGAAACGTTGGCGGTATCCAGATCCACTCTCTCCGTGACCCCGGTTCGGTCGCTCATCAAGAGGTTGTCCTCGGCAACACCGGTGAGATCCTGACGATCAAGCACGATTCCCTCGATCGGATCTCGTTCATGCCCGGCGTGTTGCTCGCCGTCAAGAAGATCTCGACACTCGACGGGCTGACGGTAGGACTAGAGAACCTCCTCGGTCTGTAGTGGCAGGCCGGATCGCCCTCGCGCTGGTTGCCGTTGTCGCGCTGGCGCTGTTCATCGGGAACCGGGAGGTCCCGGAATCGGAAGCCGGGCGCCCCGAGATCGCGGTCGAGTTCCCCGAGGCATCCGAGCCGGGCTCGATCCAAACGGCAACGTTCACGATCACGAATCCAAGCGACGAACCCATGGCGTCGACGTTCATGGCGTTCACCCGCGTAGGTCCTGCAGCAGGTGGAGAGCCGCTTCCACTCCCGATCGTGGACCCGGGGGCGAAACACGAGAACCCTGCGATCGTTTCGATCGATCCGGAACCGGACGCGTCATCCATCGATGCCGTT
>JAXDJQ010000169.1:0-10365 GCA_034667565.1 Actinomycetota bacterium | reverse complement strand
GATGTTGATAGTGGGTACGGCGTCGGCTGCCATGGTCCATCGACCGTCTCTTCCGCGATCCAGTCGCGTACCGCTTGGTAGCGCGCTGAGGTCAACGGACACCAGATCTTTCCCACCGGAGGCATCTACCGTGAGACTCGTCGTCGTGTCGGATGGCTTCAGGTATATGGAATCGTTCCCACCTTTGCTGTGGATGACGTCGTTACCCGCACCGGCATAGATGACGTCGTTACCCGAGGTTCCCTCGATGATGTCGTCGCCCTCGGAGCCGCAGATCGCGCTCGGGTTGGCCTGACATTCCTTCGGAAGCGTGCAGTTCTGGGTGCATGCGACTCCCCAGTCGAAGCTCGTCTCGAACTCGTCAACTACGGGCAACTGGCTCGTGCCGTTGGCGTTCATCACCCAGAGCCGCTCCTGGAAAGCGTCGTTCGGGGTGTCTTCGATGAACGCGAGCTGCGCCCCGTCCGGGGACCAGGCAACATCCCACAGCTCGCATGCGGCGCAGTTGGGGCGGATGGCTACCTTGCCACTGCCATCTGCATTCATCACATAGACGGCTCCTTGGTCGCCCCCAAGTATGTAAGCGAGCTTCGTGCCGTCGGGTGACCAGGATGCATCGCCTTCGGCCGGGCCGGCAGTGTTCGTAAGGTTCACCTTGCCTGACCCATCGGCATTCATCACCCAGATATCGCTTTCGCCGGTGAAGGCGATCTTCGTACCATCGGGGGACCAGGTGGGGTTCTCCTCGTCACTCGCGAAGGAAGGAGTGTTCGTGAGGTTCGTGAGGCCGGTGCCGTCAACATTCATGGTGTAGATCTCGTAGAACGAGCCCACCACGCGCTGGAAGACGATCTTCGAGCCATCGGGGGACCACGCCGGCAAGGTGTCCGACACCGTCGTCCCTGGAGGCTGAGTAGTCAGCCACTGCGGAGCGGTCCCGTTTGCGTTCATCACGGCGATCGCGGAGAAACTGTTGTGGATACTCGTAACGGCCAACATGTTTCCGTCGGGGGACCACACCGGGTCGAAACCGGACAACTGGGCGTTCGAGATGAGCGCGATATCAGACCCGTCGGGATCGACCGTCTTCATCTCGCCTCCCCCGGCGTAATACACGATCTTGCCGACCGCTCCGGGGAAGGTGGCCTGCGCCACGGGCATCACTGCGAGGATGGCCGCGATCAGGAACGTCGAGATAAGCCCCGCCCGCAGTCGCATCTGTCCACTCTGCTCCCTTTCTCCGGGAACAACCAGGTGGTTCGAGATTTACTTTTTGACGGTTTTAGGTCCTTCACGACTTCTTCACATGCTTGTTCGGCGTGGCGGGCAACCATCCCTCGCGCCCGTCCGTCATCTCATCAAGTGACGGGCGAACCTGGGAGGTTGTTCGATGAAGGCTCTTGGCACTGCACTGCTAGCAGTTGCGATCTCGACCGCGATCGTGGGACCGGTAGGTGCTCGCGATCTCGAACCGTGTTTCGGGCGGCGGCCAACGATCGTTGGTACCGAACGCGGGGAAACTTTGCACGGCACGAACGGGGTGGACGTCATCTTCGCGGCCGGCGGCGACGACACGATCATCGGGCGCGGCGGTGACGACCTGATCTGCGCGGGCACCGGCGACGACATCGTCAAGGGTGATGAAGGCAACGACAAGCTGTTCGGTGCCACCGGTGTCGATCGGATGTACGGCGCGGACGGAACGGACGAGATCTACTCCGGAGGTTCGAGCACCTCACAGCTCGAGCTGATCGACGGCGGCAGTGGGGACGACGAGCTCGTCGGTGAGTCGAGCCCGGAGGAGATCCGGGGCGGGATCGGGAGCGACAAGATCTCCGGAGGTGGCTCACTGCTGAACGTGTTCGACGAGCTCTACGGCGATGCCGATGACGACGACATCAACGGTATGCAGGCACTGATATTCGGGGGCCAAGGCGACGACCTCCTCACCGATGGGACGGTTTCGTTCGCCGAGTCTCTCGGTCCGGTCAAAGTCGACCTCAAGTCGGGGAAAGCAATCGGCGAAGGCCTGGACGAGCTCAACGGTATCGACGATGTGATCGGCTCGAACTTCGACGATGAGATCGTCGGTGATGACGACGACAACACCATCGAAGGCGGCGCGGGCAACGATCTGATCGACAACAGTGATGGTGCCGACGTCGTCGACGCAGGCGATGGGAACGACACCTGCGCCACGCTGGAGAGCACCACTAACTGCGAGAACACCGGATCGGTGCGAGCCGTGACTGGAAGCGCCGAGTCGAGCACGGGCATCAGCTCGGGGATCGTGCTGGTGCTGGTCGCCGGAGCGATGGTCCTCGGCGGTCTACTGGCCCTCGTCTTTAGGCTTGGCCGCAAGCGAGCTGGGTCGGCCGATCCCGCTTAGGAGACCGGTGAGGTCTGGCGGTCGTCGCTGACGACCTCGGCGGGGAAGACGAGGGTGAACCCGACGCTCTCGTCCGAGGTCGAGACCTCGATCCGGCCCTCGATCGACTCGGCGAGCGACCGGGCGACGTACAAGCCCAGACCCATGCCGGAGCTGGTTGCGTCCGGCCCCCGTTGGAAGGGAGCGAACAATGTCTCGACATCGACGTCGGGAAGGACCCCCTGGTTACGGACAGAGATCGCGATCGACTCGCCGACGAGGGCCGCTTCGATCTCGATGTCGGTCGACTCGGGGCTGTGCGCAGCTGCGTTCTCGAGGAGCGTCTTGACGATCTGATGAAGCGCGACCGCATCGGCCCAGAACGTGACGTCCGGAGCGGTCCTCGTTGTAACCGACCGGGATGACTCGAAGCTCTGCAGGGCCTCCGCGAGGAAGGACGGAAGAACGATCTTCTGACGAGCGCCCACCAGATCTGCCCGCGCACCTATCAAGAGCATGTCGATCAGGCGTTGAAGGTCTTCTCCTCGGCGCAAGGCCGAGTCCAGAAGGTCGCGCTTCATCTCGGGCGTCACGGCGTCCAGCCGGTTGAACAAGGTGTGAAGCGCGCCCATCATCACCGTCAACGGCGTCTTGAGCTCATGCGACACCATCGTTAGGAACGCGTCTTTGCTCCTGCGTGCCTCACGCATCGACTCGACGGTGCTTGCATCCGTCAAGGCGATGCTCGCGCTCTCACCGAGTTGCGTGAGCATCTCGCGCTCGTGCTCTCCGTACACGCGGCCCACCTTGCGCGTTCCGGTGACGAGACTTCCCGCGATCTGTCCATCAACGAACAGAGGGACCGCCATCGCAGCTTGCACCGCATCGATCTCGACGAACGCAGGGATCGCACCGCTAGCGTCGGCGTAGTTCTCCGTCATGCACAGTCTTCGTTCCTTGATCGACCGCCCCGCAACCCCCTCGTCGATCCCGATCCGGTGCACCTTCAGACGTATCTGATCGCCGATCCCCATCGCGGAAGCGAGGATGAGTTGGCGAGCGTCGTCAGGATCTATCAAGCGGATGACGGCGAGCTCATCGCCCAAAAGCTCGACGACTCCTTCGGTGATGCTGTCGAGGACCTCTTGCAGGGGGGCCCGGTGCGAGATGGAACCTTGGATCCGAGTGAGCCTCTCGAGCAGAAGCTGACGCTCCTCGAGGTCTCGTAGCGCGGCCCGCTCATTGTCCAAGGTCCGCAGCATCCGCAAGACAAGACCGAGCGTGCGCCCCATGTTGTCCAGCAGGCTCTGCTCGTCTCGGCTGAACGTCTCATCTCCCGCGCGCGCAACCACGAGCTGGGCTCCGCCGCCATCCTCGAGATCCGCCACCATGAGATGGCAGGGGCCGAGATGCCTGAGGTCGACGGTCGAGCTACCGGAGCTCGCCGCATCGAGCAGCACCGCCTCATCCTCGGCGCGGTCGGACAAGCCGATGGACAGGACGATCGTTCCGCGGCGCGACACCGCAGCGACCTCTGCTTCCAAGGACTCGCCCGCGTGCTCGATCCCGCCGCGCAGAGCGGAGGCTTCGTCCGGGTAGGACGTGACGCGCGCGAGGAACTCGGAGACTTGGTGCGAGATCCAGCTCCCCATGCCCGGCATGCCCTATCCGATCGCCAACACGACGAGGGTCTGGTTATGGAAGCCCGTGATGCCTTTGGTACGTGCGATCTCGCCGTACGTATAGAAGCCGGCAACGGGCGCACCATCCGCATGTGCTGCGATCCGCTTCACCTCGGACTTGATCCCTTCGTCTCCGAGGACTCCGCGGCGGGCGATGCAATCGAACGCTACGAAGCCAAGGGGCCGATCGATGCCAACGAGTGCGTCCCGGCAAGCGGCGTCGGTCGCTTCGAGCACCGAATCGGCGTCGCCCTCCATGAGCCACACCATGCCGCTCCGGGGCACCTCCGCGATGCAGATCAGCGCACGCTCCTCGAGATCGGCTTCGCCGATGAAACGCACCTGAGGCTCGTCGCTTCTGCGGCGCAGACCGAGCGGGTGGGTCATCGCGAACCTCGTGAACGCGGCCGGGTCCTCGTGCACCTCGGGGGGCGCTTCGAGGCGCTCCAGATAGACGTCGAGCGCCGGCCGGTTGTCGAGCGAGTAGACCTTGTTGCCCTCGGACTTCGTCACGATCATCGGTTCGCCGACCGCACGCCATCCGTGGTGCACCCCGATCCCTAGGGGGGCCGCGGACCCGAGTCCGGCAGCCACGACGGCATCCGTCATCACCTCGCGACCGTGGAACTGATGCGTCTGTTTCATGTCGAGGTCATCCCCCGCGCATCCACCCACCAGAGGCACTGATGCGCCGGTCACCTCGTAGATGCCGCGCATGATCTCTTGCTGATCGCCGGCCAACCCATCGGTGAGGAGCATCAAGACCTGATGCGGTTGCTCGAGAGGATCGATCTCCAGGCTGCGAGCAACGGAGGAGCCGCTCAAACGCAGGTCCTTCGAAGCTCCGCGCGCAGCTGCGGTTGTGACCGAGAAGCCCTCGCCGCCGAGCGCGGTTACTACGACGCTCGAGTCATCTGGCCCGTCGGTCGCGATCTCGCCGGCGGTCGAACATCCGATCAACGGCCTATCTCCGCTCACGTCATTGATGCCGCGTAGCAATTCCTCGAGGTCGTAATCATCGGAAGCGAACACGATCATCAAGCTTGCATCGCGTCCCCGCAGAGCGTTCGTCGCCGCGGACGAGCCTGCGGTATAGGACTCCTTATCCGCGGAGCGACCAACGCCGACCCACCTGTTTACCGCGGACGTCATGACTGAGGTTGAAGAACAGCTGCGGCGTTCTCTCCTATCGCGGCAGCAACTTGGCGGCACAAGGAGGTGAATCCACGTGGCGCGGTGCCCGCGTGCGCGACAACAACCAGACCTACTGACCCATCGGGCCCTACCGGAACCGTGCAGCGCGCCACGAGTCCATCCCCATAGGAAAGCGGCGGGAATGCGTAAGCGCTGGTACTTAGATCCTGTTCGACGAAGGGACCGTCTGCCGCCAGACCTGCCAGCGGATAGATGGCCGCGATGAGCTCCTCATCCGTCGCAGTCGGCCGCCACCCTTCATCCGCGACGAAGATGCGCATCGGTGAGCCATAGAGCAGCAGGGCCCCGAACTCACAAGACAGAGCTCGTGCCGCGGTCCTAACGACCTCCAGCGCCGCTTCATCTGACGTGTACGCATTGATCGAGTTGACCGTTGCGATCGCTTGTTTGAGCTCCATCTCATCGGCCTGCCGTTTCTCGATCGAGACCTCACAAGCCTCGAGGGCGATGGCCTCGGCAAGCTCCACCAAGGTTTCGGGCGGATTATCGGTAACACCGGCTCCAGAGAACACCACGAGCACATCACCGGTTCCGACTCCCGCTACCTCCGTCGTCCAATAAGGCCCGAACGCTCGGAACGGGATACCCGATCGGCGCGTGGCTACTCCGTCGGCGAGAACGGAAGACAGCCACGGTTCCCATGTTGTATCGACGGAGATATTGCCCGCCCAACCCTCGCCCCTGCCGAAGCCGGCAACGTTGAAGAACCGACCTTGAGAGATCCGGCGAAGGATGAAGAGGTCACGTGCGCCGGTTCGCATCGCAGTCTCCTGCAGGTTCACTACGCCTCGACCTCAACGGGAACATCTATGACGAAGCGGGTCCAACCCTCATGACGTGAATACGACAGACGGCCCGACAGGTCTTCCTCGACCACCTGCTTGGCGGAATTCAATCCGAGTCCGGTGCCATCGCTGCGTCCCGCATCACTCACGTAAGGAGAGAACAGTCGCGGCAACACATCGTGGGCGACACCCGGGCCCTGGTCGGCGACAGTGAAGCGCGCCCGACCTTCGAGGGACTCGGCGATCAGATAGACCGACGAGCCCTCAGGCGAATACTTCAAGGCATTGTCAAGGAGGTTGAGTAGCGCACGTTCGACACGATCCCCATCCGTACAGATCTCTTCATCCGGTGCTTCTACCGATATCGAACCGCCACGACTCATCTGCGCAGCCGCTACCGCGCGCTCACAAAGATCGGCGACCTTGACCTTCGACTGCCGCACCGGTCCGTCACGATCATTGCCGCGGTCGAGCGTGTCTGCCACCATCCGAGTCAATCGATCTGCTTGTCGCACGATGCTGTCGAGGAACTCGCGCCTCACAGCCGGAGCGAGCTGCTCGTCGCGCTGGATCAGAGTTCGAGCCGAACCCACTATCCCGGTGAGTGGCGTCCTCAGGTCATGATGCAGACCGGCAAGCAGCAGCGACCGTTGCTGATCGGCCTCTACGGCATGGTGACGTAGATCCTTCGAGGTGCGATCCTGAGAGATGATGAATGCGAGCACGGTCATCGGTGCCGACGCGCGCAGCAACTCCTCCGGATCCATCGGATGGTCTCCCGCGGCGATGACCACACAACTGGTTTCCTCATCGATGCAGCTGGTTACCGACCACACGTGCTCGTGGTCGATCCACGCTCCCGCACGGAGGTCGGGATGAACCGGGGCGGGCTCCATCTGACGAGAGAGCGACCGCAGCATCGCGTGGTCCTCGCCGGTCCGCTGCGACAGACCCGGTCCGTCGGGACCCGCAGCTCCAAGGGTCTCCGCCCGGCCAGAAGCGGGCACGAGGGAGACGGCCACGAGCCGCGCATCGAGAGCCTCCGCCGTTGCACTCAAGAGGGCGGCAAGCCCCGTGGGGGCCTGACGCAAGGAACGCAGTGTGAGCGCGACCAATTCGTCCAGAGATACACCGGTTAGGGGCATGTCTATAACTTCGGCCCCCCGAGGGCCGCACTGAAGCGAGGCGCGACCCGTAAGTCAGGCAGTCTCCTCGACAACCGCGAGGGGTCGACCCAGCGGCACCGTCACGTTGAACGTTGCACCTCGACCGGCCTCACTATCGACCCAGATCCGGCCCCCCATCGCTTCGACCGATCGCTTCGCGATGAACAACCCGATTCCGGCGCCCTGCGTCTCGCGGGTGAGGACATCGCCCAGACGCACGAAGCGCTCGAAGATCCGATCCCGGTCTCCTTCGGGGACGCCGGGACCTTCGTCGGTGACCGACAGATGCGCGAAACCCTTCTCGAGCGAAAGTCGGATCGTGATCAACCCGTCAGGTCCACCGAATTTGAGTGAGTTATCGAGAAGATGCTCGACCGCGTGTGTAAGTCGCTCTCGGTCGGCTCTGACCATCACCGAACGTTCGGGTAGCTCGACGACCGTGCGCTCGTGATCGCTCAACATGTTCTTGACCCATTCCCGGACGAGATCATCGAGCGACAAGAGATCGGGGAACACCGGCATCGTGCCGGCCTCGATCTGCGATACGGCAAGGAGGTTCATCACCAAGCGCTCCAAGCGCTCGGCTCCCCGCGTCGTCACCCCGATCATCTGGTCGGCCATCGCGTCGGGGAGCTTGTCGCGCCCGCGGGCGAGGACCTGGAGCGATCCCTTGATCGTCGTCAGTGGGGTCCTGAGCTCGTGCGAGATGGTCGAGAGGAAATCTGACTTCCTTTCCTCGATCTCATGCTCGGCACTTACATCCCTGACCAGCACGACCCATCCACCACCTTCGATGTCACCGACGGGGCCAGCGAGGACGCTCACCCATCGGGACGGCCCATCCTTGGTAACGATCTCAAGCTCTTCGTCCGGATCGGTTCCGATCAATTCCTCTCCGATCAGCCGATTCTCTTCGCGATCGCGGATAAAGACAGCGTCGGACCACACGCGGCCCATGAGATCGACGGACTCATGGCCGGTGATCCGCGCGAGCGCCGGGTTCCACGCTCTGACGACTCCGCCGGTGTCGACCAACGCGATCCCTTCCTTCGAACCGGTGAAGATCCTCGAGAACCGCTCCCGCTCCTCCGCTACCTCGGCGAACAGGCGGTATGACTCCAGGCTGAGCGCGAGCTCCGCGGCCAGAGCTTCGAGCAGGCGCGCATCTGCCTGTCCGAAGCCTTCCGGGCCAAGTCGATCGGCGACGATCACGGCGCCGACGATCTGGTCCCCACCCATCAAAGGAACCCCCAGCAGGCTCTGCACGGGAAGGCTGTGAGCTGCCTCCACCTCATCCTTGGTCACGATGACAACGTCGCCGGAGGTCTGTATCTGCTCGAAGACCCCGTCGGTCCACCCGCCATCCAAGGTGGCCATCGCAGCAAGGGTCTCGTCTCCTCGCACACCGGACCACGTCAAGACACCGTGCACGGGGATCACCGCGCGCGCTTCTGCTGCGGACGCGATCTCTGCCACCGCCGTGAGGAAGGCCAGGATCGTGTCGCTGAGGTCGGGACTCGAAGCGAGGGCCCGGCTGGCTTCATGCAGATGCTCGACGCGTTCTCGTTCCTTCTGCTGGCTGAGAACGGCCCGGTAACCGAAGTAGAAAGCCGCCAAGGGCAGGATGAACAGGAAGATGGTCCACGTCGCTGCGATGAGTGCTGCCGCGAGCAACAGGCCGATCACGACGTTTGCTCCCAGGTTGATCAGGAAGGTAGGGGCGATCGCAAGCGATGTCTCTCGGAAACGTCCGCGACCAGCCAGCGAGATGGCACCCGCAACGAAGATATGGGTCGCGGTTGCGAAAACGAGGATCGCCGCCGTCGCAGCAAGAGCTACCACCACGGTGAACTCTCCGTGCTTCGGACTCAGGGTGTGGAACATCTCGGTACCGAGCAGGGCCGCGACCCCGTACTGAGCCGTGTTGAACGCCTCCTGCACTGGAGCGATCTTCCAACGTCTCGGCCGAGCGATAGCGTTCGCGAGCGTGGCTCCCCACAACGCGTAAGAGATCGGCAGCACCACGAAGAGCGGAAGCACGATCGCTTCCGCCGCGCTCAGCGCGTAACGGCTGCTCTGCTGATGGAACGAAAGGGCCGCGAACTCCGAGGCCGACAGCAACCCCACGAACACGAGCGTCAGCCAGAACATCCGCCAGTGACCCAGGTCCGGCACGTGGGTGACCAAGGAAGCCATGAGGCTCACCACGAGGATGACAAGGTAGGCCTGGAAGGCCTTAGGGGCCTCGCTCCATCTCATATGTAGATGTTAGGGGGTGGGTTACGTCAATCCCAGGCAGCCGCGTACCAGGCGCTGGTCCAGTTGGATGCGGTCCAGTTCGACGCGGTCCAGTTGGAGCCCGTCCAGTTCGACGCGGTCCAGTTCGACGCTTGCCAGTTGTCGTTCGTCCAGTTGCTTCCGGTCCAGTTGCTACCGGTCCAGCCCGTCGCGGTCCAGTTGGATGCGGTCCAGTTCGACGCGGTCCAGTTCGACGCGGTCCAGTTCGATCCCGTCCAGTTGGACGCGGTCCAGTTCGACGCGGTCCAGTTGGACGCGGTCCAGTTCGCAGCAGAGAAAGGAACCAATCCGGAGACGTTGCCGACGAGTGGATCCGAGGTCGTCTGCCCGACGAACTCACCGGTGAGCGTCACCGGGCCCGCCAGGCTCTGTGTGTCCGTCGAGATAGTGCCTCGGTCCGCAGCCAAGGTTCCCAACCCCGTCGACAAGGCATAGGTCTGTGTCACCGACGCAAGCTTCTTGGTCGCCGCGGCGTAGGCATCGACGAGGCCGGCGCCGACCGCGGTGGGATCGGTGGTTGCGATCGCGCGCGAGGTCTTAACCAAGCGGTTCTTCACGTTGTCCGGAGTTAGCGTGGGATCCCTCTGCAGCATCTGCGCCACGATCCCGCTGACGACCGCGGTAGCCATCGACGAGCCCGAACCCTTGAAGTAATAGTCGCCGATCGCAGAGCCTGGGAACTTCTGAGCGGTCGCGCTGCCGGGGCTGCGTAGTGACACCGTGTGCATGCCGGGAGCGACGACATCTGGCTTCGCAAGGTTGTTGCTGCGCGTGCGCCCTCGGCCCGAGAAAGCAGCAACGACATCATCTGAGATCGGCGAGGTGCCCATGTCACTCGAGGCACCGACCGT
>JAXDJQ010000168.1:0-7265 GCA_034667565.1 Actinomycetota bacterium | reverse complement strand
CGAGGGACTGGATCAGCTTCCTGCGGGTCTCCTGTGGCTCGATGACGGAGTCGACGTAGCCACGTTCGGCTGCGATGTATGGGTTCGAGAACTTCTCCGAATAGTCGGCGATCAGCTCGGCGCGCTTCGCGATCGCGTCATCGGAACCGGCGATCTCCTTGCGATGGATGATGTTCACGGCACCTTCTGCACCCATCACCGCGATCTCTGCAGACGGCCAGGCGAACGAGACATCGGCTCGGATGTGCTTCGAGTTCATGACGACGTAGGCGCCTCCGTACGCCTTACGGGTGATGACCGTCATCCGCGGAACGGTTGCTTCCGAGAACGCGTAGAGGAGCTTGGCGCCGTGGCGGATGATCCCGCCGTATTCCTGCTCGGTGCCGGGAAGGAACCCTGGAACGTCCACGAACGTGACGATCGGGATATTGAACGCGTCGCAGAATCTAACGAAGCGCGCCCCTTTGGTTGACGAAGTGATGTCGAGACATCCGGCTAGCACCTGCGGCTGGTTGGCGATGACCCCAACCGGATGGCCGTTCAGACGAGAGAACCCACACAGGATGTTCTGGGCCCAGTGCTGGTGGACCTCGAAGAACTCGCCGTCGTCGAACACGTTTCCGATGACGCGGTGCATGTCGTAGGGCTTGTTGGGCGAGTCGGGCATGATCTCGAGCAGCTCGTCGCAGGAACGATCCGGGTCATCGGTGGGCGCGTAGTAGGGCGGCGACTCGAAATTGTTCGACGGGAGGAAGCTCAGCAGGTAGCGGATCTGCGCGAGGCAATCCTCATCGGTACGGGCGACGAAATGCGCTACTCCCGACTTGGAGGCGTGGCTCATCGCTCCGCCGAGCTCTTCCTGGGTGACCTCTTCACCAGTGACGGCCTTGATGACCTCGGGACCGGTGATGAACATGTGTGAGGTCTCTTGCACCATGAACGTGAAGTCGGTCATTGCGGGGGAGTAAACGGCGCCTCCTGCGCACGGACCCATGATCGCCGAGATCTGCGGCACAACGCCCGATGAGCGCACGTTGCGATCGAAGATGAAGCCGTATCCCGCGAGAGAAGCGGCGCCTTCTTGGATGCGTGCGCCGCCAGAATCGTTCAGACCGATCACCGGTGCACCGGTCTGCAGAGCTAGATCCATGATCTTGCAGATCTTCTCGCCCATGACCTCGCCGAGCGAACCACCGAACACGGTGAAGTCTTGAGCGAAGACGAAGACCTTGCGCCCATCGATCGTTCCCCAACCCGTCACGACCGCATCCGAGTACGGGCGCTTATCTTCGATCCCGAATCCGTGACTCCGGTGGCGCATCAGCATGTCGGTCTCGACGAAACTGTCGGGATCGAGGAGCTTCTCGATGCGTTCGCGGGCAGTTAGCTTGCCTCGGTTGTGTTGCTTCTCGATCGCAGCGGAGCCGCCGGACAGACGAGCCTGGGCCTTCTTATCTTCGAGGTCGGCCACAGCCTCCGTGATGGGATGGGCCGCAGCGCCGTGGTCGGCTGAGCTCAGACGGGCATCTTCGTTGGTGGCCATGGGGTGGGCAGTCTAAGCGGCACTTCACGCCTGGATAAGGCACAAATCGGGCACATCGGGGCAGGTGACACGTCTGAAGGGGCGAACCCAATGCCTATGAGCAAGCAACCTTCGTCCGCGCGGTTCCTTCCTTGGGGCAAGCCCAGCGAAGAAGACCGCGCCGCCGGATTCGAACTGGCTGCCTCCGCGCGCCGTTTCTCACGCAACACGAAAGCGGTCGTGGACGACAAGCTGAGCTTCTCGGCTGTCTTGATGCGCGCGGGTGAGGTCGAAGCCGCCAACCGTCTGCTTGCCGAGGTTGAACAAGAGGTCGCCTCGCAAGAGGCCGCCCTCATCGAAAAGGTTAACGAGGTAGCCGTCGCCCGCAGTATCGAGCGCGACAAGATGACGCGTGCACGTTTGGGTCGCACGCTCGCGGTGGCCTTGCTCGGCTCGTCGATCCTGGCCTTCTCGGCAGCAGGAGCGGCAGTGGTCGGGTTATTCCGAGACGGCCAGGCGATCCACGGTTCCGATCCGGGAAGCGCGCGCGGCGCGAAGCTCGCGCAGGACCGAACGGTCGAAGCTCAGGGTCAGTTGCGCCACGTGAGGATCGCCAACGTTTCGTTCCCCTTGACCCAAGCGCAGTTCCGTCGTTACACGAAACTGACATCCGCAGGAGAGATCGACGAGCGTGAGTTGCAGTTGTTCTTACTCGATTTACTTCCCCCGGACCTGGCTCAGAAGGTTCACTTCGCGATCGTCATGGGTCTAGACACGCTTCCCCAACCCGTCACCGACGACGTCGTCGCCGTGTCGGAGAAGATCGAAGAGACGCACAAGGAGGCTTCCCCATCACCGCAGGACGAGGGCGCAGCGGCCGACGACACCGAGAAGGATGTCGAGGCGGAGCCAACCCCGGAGTCTTCAGAGTCGGCCCCCGAGGATGACTCCTCACCTGCTCCCGACGAGAGCCCCGAAGATCAAGACGGGCTCCCCCTGTTGGACGACGACGGAGAGGGCTAGCCCCTATCTAAGTTGTAGATCGTCGGTGCCGAACTCGACGGCGACCGGTTCCAACACAACCCGTTTGTCCCCGGCTTCCACGCGCCCCGCGACCGTGGCCGTCAACCCCGCATCGGTTGCGGATCCCATGACCTTCGAGACTCCCTCCGGGCGGCAATAGACCGCGAAGCCGGCGCCCATGTTGAAGGTGCCGTATGCCTCTCGAGGGTCCATCGACAGGCGCTCGACCAAGAAGGACAGGACCTCGGGCACGTCGGGCAACTTATCGAGCACGTAGGAGACGTCGTGTCGTGCTCGCATCAGCTTGCGTAGCCCATGACCGGTCACGTGACTGAGATAAGTGACCGGAGCTTCGGCTGCCAGCAGGTTGCGAACCAGCTCGACATAGATGGGTGCGGGTACGAGGAGGGCATCGCCGAGGCTGCGACCACTCGGCAGTTGGGTCTGCAGTCCTTCGGGTAGGTCGCGGGCAACCTTGCGTGCGAGGGAGGCACCGTTCGCATGTAGACCGGTGCTCGCGATCAACACGATGACATCTCCCGGCGCCAACTCGTCTCCCAAGATGGGGGAGCGTCCCGCCGGGACGTAACCGATCGCACAACCGGCGAGGTCGATCTCGTTCGCATGGATCAATCCCGGCAGGGTGGGGGACTCACCGCCGCCCCAGGTCGCTCCTGCCACCTCACAAGCGGTGCGCCATCCAGCTACGAGAGAATCCTTCCTCGTTCCTTGGTCGTACCACTCACCGCTACCGGTGGCGAAGTACGCGTTCACCACGAGCGGAAGGGCTCCAACGCAGCACAGGTCGTTAGCGATGGCCGCTACCGAGTCGAAAGCGATGTCGGCCCATCGATCCATACCCGTTGCCTCTTGAAACTCTCTGGCGATCATCGACTTCGTTCCAAGGCATTCGAGCACCATCGCCATCGTCCGACCATCGAACTCGAAGACGAATGCCGTTTCCCCACGAGATTCGTCGAGGGCCCGACCACCGTGACCCTCCAGTAACGGAGACGTAGCGAGGGCTTGGGCCAACGCGGTGCGTTTGGCGGCGTCGAGCGTCTCGTAATCGACGCCGACGGATCCATAGGTCGAGGACTTGTCGCTCATATCTGAAGCAACCTAGCCGAGCGCCGCCGGCTCCGGCATCGGTTCCTGGGTCCCGCTCGGAGCGCCTTTGGGCAAGCTGAACGACGCGAACAACACTCCGAGCGCAGGTATCGCGGCGAGCAGATAGGCGAAGCTGAATGACGTTCCTTGCGCCAGTCCGCCGACGGCCACCGGTGCGATCAGGTAGCCGAGGTCGCCGGCCATCTGATTCACACCGACCGCGGCCCCGGAGCCACCCTTCGGGATCGCATCCGCCAGCAATCCGCCGGCCGCGGCCCCCCCGGCCGCGATGCCGCCACCGATCGCCACCATGACGATGAAGTAGGTCCACGGCAACGGTTCGACCTGGCCCAGGAGCGCGGTCGCGAGAGCGGTCACCGCGAGGGATGGGATGAGCACCGCACGGCGCCCGTACCTGTCGGCCGCTCGCCCGGCAACGAGAAGGATCAGGACTTCACCGACCGACAGCATGGTGACCGCGAAGCCGATCTTCTCCTCCGAGAAACCAAGGATGTCTTCGGCGAACACCGGTCCCACCGTCTGTGCGGGCCCCGAGATCGTCCACCATCCAACGAACGTAGCAAGAAGCGCGAGCACATAGCGCCTGTCATGCATGAGTGGGGCAGCAGCGCGCAAGGAATCTCTCAACGATTTGCGTTCCGCGTCGACATCGCGGGTCGCGCCCCTCATCACGATCCATGCGATCACTGCGGCGCCGATCAACCCCGTCGCGTAGATCATGAACGGCGCGGTCAAGCCATAGCGGTGAGCGATCACGCCCCCGAAGAGCGGGCCGAGCCCGATGCCAACCAGGAACGAGGACCGGAACGCGCCCGTCGCCCGGCCCATCGCAGCCGGTTCGATTATCCGGAGGATGTGGTTCATCAATCCAGAGATGAACAAGGCTGAGCCCGCTCCGCCGAAACCGCGGGCCAGGACGAGTTGAATGAAGTTCTGTGAGAAGCCCATCGCGTACGAGGACGCGGAAACGATCAAGAGCCCCGTGATGGTGCAGGCGCGCGCTCCGAAGAGATCCACTACGACCCCACCGACGAGCCCGAAAGAGAACCGCGTGGCTCCGAACACCAATGGCACGAGTCCGATCAGCGCAACCCCAACGCCGAAAGACTTCGCGTAGAGGGGAAGTACGGGCACGACCATCCCGAATCCAAGCGCGACGGCGATCGAGATAGCTAGGAGGTTCCTGAACTCGGGCCGTTTGAGTGGAGGAACGACCTCGACTTGGCTCACTAGTGCTCGGGCTTCTGGATGAGCTCCACTAGTAGTCCGTGATTGCCCTTGGGGTGCACGAAGGCAACCATGTGGCCCCGGCCCCCGAGCCTTGGCGCTTCGTCGATGAGAGGAACGCCCTTCGCTTTGAGCTCGGCTAGCGCACCTTCCAGATCATCGACCTCGTAGGCGATGTGGTGCAAACCCTCGCCGCGTTTGGCTACGAACTTGCCGACGGTCGTGTCGGGGCCCGTGGGGCCGAGCAGTTGCAGGAAGGAATCTCCGAGAGGGAGCATCGCTTCTTCGACGCCTTGGTCCTCGACGCGCTCACGGTGCGAGACCTCGAGACCCCAGACCTCCGCGTAATGCTTGACCGCAGTGTCGAGGTCTTCGACCGCAAGCGCGATGTGTTCGATCTTGTTGGGCGTACTTTCGGGCATCACGGAATCCTAAAGTCGGGCTGAGGTGTCTAAGCGCATCTGTCGGAGCGCGCGGAGGCGCTCGAATCCCGCCTTTTCGTAGACCTTCAAAGCGGCCTGGTTCTCTTCTCGTACGGACAGTTCGATGCGCTTGATCTCGTCGAAACCGAACATCCACGCAAGGCCATGCGACAAGAGCCTCGTCGCGACCCCCCGGCCGCGGAAGGTCTCGTCCACCCCGATGTTGTCGACGAACCCCTCGCCGACCTCGCGGTCGACCGTTGCGTAGTGATAGCCGGCGATCTGACCGTCGAGCTCGAGCACGAATATCTTCCGGTCTGGGGCTTTCTCCAGCTGCTCGAATAGCTGTGCGCCCGTTGGCCACACGCCCTCGAAGCAACGTTCGTGGATCTCCATCACCCGCTGCCGGTCGGAGTCCTGAACGTCCCGGATGTCTGGGTCGGGGACGAGAACTCTGTCCTTCGGTTCGAACGTCATGGTGAAGTGATCACGCACGAGCTCGAAACCGCGTTCGGCCGCGAACCTCTCGGCGTCGGCGTTCACTTTGTTGAATGCCGTCTCCATTGCCTTCATCTCGGAGGGGGTCTGGGCCATGACCACGTCGATCAACCGAGCCGCGCACTCGTTCCAGTCATCGGCGACGACCCACGGCCCATATAGGTAACCGCGCCCAAGGGGTTCGTCGTAGTCGAATCCGATAACGCCGAGGAGAGCCCCATCGGATGCGCGGTCGAAGAACAGCTTCGTCTCGAACTCTTCTAGCTCTTTCGCTATCCCGACAGGGTCGTAGCCGACCATAGCCATGTTCGATCTCGGTTCCTGTTGGAGCGGGGCGATGAACTCTGCGAATTCACGACGCTCGGCCGGGGTCGGCTCAGATGTCATCGAACGCTCCATGCCTTCCTTTGCCACTCGCGAAGCGCTCGGCTCCGCGCTGGGTCTCGCCGGTCATCGCGGCGGTGATGCCGTCGGTGAACTCCTGTGCGATCGCATCTTGCATCGATTTTCCCCACTGCGTCTTCGCCGACCACCGGTCGGCACGCATGACCGCTTGGGGGAACCGCGTGATCTCGTTAGCGAGCTCTACCGCCGCATCGAGTGCCGAGCCTTCCGGGACCACCCTGTTCACGAGCCCGAAGGACCGAGCTTCCTCAGCCCCTACCCCGCGTCCGGTCAACAGCAGGTCCATCGCACGGCTCTGCCCGATCAAACGGGTGACGCGGATCGTTCCACCGTCGATGAGCGGGACGCCCCATCGGCGGTCGTAGAAACCAAGGGTCGCGGTCTCCGCTGCGACGCGCAGGTCACACCACAGGGCGAGCTCGAGACCTCCGGCGACCGCGTATCCCTCGATCGCGGCGATCGTCGGCTTCTGAAGTTCCATGCGAGTGGGCCCCATCGGGCCGTCGCCATCCGTCTCGATCCGGTTCGCTCGATCGGGATCGCTCGCCATCGCCTTCAGGTCGGCTCCTGCACAGAAGTGGCCGGCAGCCCCGGTGAGGACGGCAACGAGGAGATCATCGTTGGACTCGAAGTGGCGGAACGCCTCGGCAAGAGCGTCGGCGGTGGGGCGGTCGACGGCGTTGCGGACCTCGGGACGGTCGAGGGTCACCACCCAGACGGGGCCGCGGGCCTCTGTGTGCACAGTCATGGGACGACTTTAGAATGGCAAGTACTACTCATCCCACCCGAAAGGGGCTCCAATGACCTCGACAGTCATCGTTTCCGCGGCCCGCACGGCCATCGGCAAGTTCGGCGGCGCCATCGCAGACGTCCCCGCGGTCGAGCTCGGCGCCACCGCGATCAAAGGTGCGCTCGAGCGCGCCGGCATCTCCGGAGAGCAGGTCGACTACGTGATCATGGGTCAGGTCCTGCAAGCGGGAGCCGGACAGATCACCTCACGTCAAGCCGCTATCCGCGCCGGCATCCCGACCAGTGTT
>JAXDJQ010000167.1:0-2888 GCA_034667565.1 Actinomycetota bacterium | reverse complement strand
GTGAAGCGATGACGGTGGTCTTCGAACTGAGGGTTCCCGAGCAACCGGGGCCGGCAGCGAACTCAGTCAGTGCGTACCCCGGCGAGCATCCCGACCGCGCCAAGGGTGTCCGCCTTGGCACCGAAGTTGGGGGTTAACGTAGAGCCATGACCGGCCCCAGATTCGGCTCGCTGCTAACCGCGATGGTGACCCCGTTCGCGTCCGACGGCTCGTTGAACGTCGATGGCGCTCGAAAACTCGCGTCGCACCTCGTGGACAACGGCTCGGAAGGCCTCGTCGTGGCAGGAACGACGGGTGAGTCTCCCGTTCTCTCCCACAAGGAGAAGTTGGACCTGTTCGCAGCGGTCCTCGAAGAGGTGGGGAACCGGGCGAAGGTCATCGCCGGTACTGGGTCCCCGAACACCGAGGAGACGATCGAGATGACCAAAGAGGTCGGCGTCTTGGGAGTGGACGCGGCCCTCGTGGTGACTCCCTATTACTCCCGGCCCCCTCAGAACGGACTGCTGGCGCACTATCGAGCGGTCGCGGACGCATCCTCGGTCCCGTTGATGCTCTACGACATCCCCGTTCGCACCGGGCGCCGCGTTGAGATCGAGACGATGGTCGAGCTCGCCGGTCATCCCAACATCGTGGCCAACAAGGATGCGGTGGGGGATGCTGCCGAGACGCGCAAGCTGCGCGCCGAGCTCGATGCTGCCGGCCACACCGATTTCGAGATCTACTCCGGCGACGACCCCATGCTCATCGAGCATCTTGACGCCGGGGTGGTCGGCATCGTTTCCGTCTGTTCACACCTGATCGGTCCTCACATAGCGCAGGTCATCTCCGATCACAAAGCGGGGGAGACCGACGATGCTCAGCAAGCGTTCGCAGGTCTGGTCGAGTTCATGAGGGTGATCATGGGTCTTACGGCCAGTCCCATCCCGGTCAAATACGCGACCGGGTTGCTCGGTCTCGACGTGGGCGATCCGCGTCTACCGAACGTCCCGCCCACCGAACAAGAGGCGAAAACCATCCGCAGCGCGATGGAGAAGCTAGGGCTGTTGTGATCCGTCGTGTCTGACGCTCCCACCCGGGTGATCTTCCTCGGGGGTCTCGGGGAGGTCGGTCGCAACATGTTCGCGATCGAGAAGGACGGCTCGATCCTCGTCATCGACGCGGGCTTGTCGTTCCCTTCAGAAGAGATGCTCGGCATCGATCTCGTCCTTCCGGATTTCACGTACCTGTCCGAGCGCGCCGCCGATGTCCTCGCCGTGGTCCTGACGCACGGCCACGAAGATCATGTCGGGGCCCTGTCGTGGTTCCTGCGCGACGTCCCCGTTCCCGTTTACGGGACACCGCTGACGCTCGGCCTTGCTCGACGTCGTCTCGATGAGTTCAACGTTAAGGCGGACATGCACGAGATCTCTGCCCCCGGCAAACTCGAGCTCGGACCCTTCCGCTGTCACTTCATTGCGGTGTCCCACTCGATCCCAGATGCGCTTGCCATCGCGGTCGATACCTCGGATGGCCGTTTGCTCTACACGGGCGACTTCAAGCTGGATGACAGTCCCATCGACGGCAGGCACACGGATCTCGAGACGATCGCGAAGCTGGGGGCCGAGGGGGTGGACCTGCTGTTATCGGACTCCACGAACGTCGATGAGCCCGGTCGCACGGGTTCGGAGGCCCTCGTGGGCGACAAACTGGATGAGATCTTCCGGACCGCCACCCGTTCGATCATCGTGGCTTGTTTCGCATCGAACCTCCATCGGATCCAGCAGGTCATCGCCGCAGCTGAGTCGGTTGGACGCCACGTCGCCTTCGTCGGTCGATCCATGATCGCGAACGCCGAGGTCGGGCAGGAGCTGGGACACCTGAAAGTGAGCCCCGGCACGATCGTAGATATCGGCGAAGCCGAGCATCTCCCGCCCAACAAGGTTGCGATCATCTCGACGGGGTCTCAAGGTGAGCCGTTGTCGGCTCTATCGCTGATCGCAGCCGGCGAGCACAAGACGGTCAAGGTGTCGAAAGGTGACACGGTCATCCTGTCGGCGAGCCCCATCCCCGGGAACGAGTCCTCGGTCCACCGGGTGATCAACGGTCTGTATCGCGCGGGGGCTCGTGTCTTCCATGGCGAAGAGGATGGCGTGCACGTCTCCGGCCATGCGTCGTCCGACGAGCTGCGCGAGATGCTCTCCACGGTCAGACCGCGACACTTCATCCCGGTCCACGGAGAGTTCAGGATGTTGTCGATCCACTCGGACATGGCGCGCGAGGTCGGCGTCGATCCGAACCGGATCATGTTGTGCGAGGACGGCGACACCATCGAGCTCTCCACTGGGAAGGTGAAGCGCGGTGACAAGGTCCGCAGCGGCACGATCCTGGTCGACGGCCTCGGCGTCGGCGATGTCGGCCCCGTCGTTCTGCGAGATCGCAAGATCTTGTCCGGAGACGGCATCGTCATCTGCATCGTCACGATCGATCACCGGACGGGCGAGATCCTGGCCGGCCCCGACATCATCAGCCGTGGGTTCGTCTTCGAGGATGAGGCGCAGGACTTCTTGAACAACGCCGAGGATCGGGTCGAGGCAGCTCTCAAGGGGATGGAGCACGACCGGATCACGGACTGGCAGGCCATAAAGAAGGCGATGCGCCGGGCCCTGGGCGAGTACGTCTGGCAGGAGACCCGCCGCCGCCCGATGATCATGCCGATAGTCACCGAGGTCTAGCCCCACCCACAGATGTGGGAAATGCTGTTATTAGAGTTAAGCATTGTTAGAGTTGGGGCTCCTGTGGCTACCAGATCGAGAACCCGCCGGCCTGCCCCACGTCGGGGCCGGCCTCCAGCGCGCCGGCCGAACCGTCCCGCGGGCTCTTCTCGGGCACCCCGGAAAAGGCCTCCCGCG
>JAXDJQ010000166.1:0-7265 GCA_034667565.1 Actinomycetota bacterium | reverse complement strand
CCGCCGCGGTGATCGCGTTCTTCTTGGTCTTGTTCGAAGCGGTGCTGTATCTCGACCTCTCGCACCCCATCAAAGTGCCGATCTAGTGATCGAGCGCCGCAAGTCTCGGCAGGTTCACGTCGGCAGTGTCGGGGTGGGAGGGGACGCACCGATCTCCGTGCAGTCCATGACCGTCACGAAGACCGATGACGTACAGGCGACCTTGATCCAGATCCACGAGCTCGCAACGCAAGGCGCGGACATCGTCCGTGTCGCTGTGCCTCACGAGGGCGATGCCCTCGCCCTGCCCGCGATCGTCAAAGAGGGTGGCGTTCCCATAATCGCGGACATCCATTTCTCGGTGCGTCTCGCGATGTTGGCTTTGGAGGCCGGGGTTCATGGCTTGAGGCTCAACCCCGGCAACATGCGAAACCCCGATCACATCAAGCAGGTTGCGAACGAGGCGAAGGCGCGCGGTGTTCCGATCCGTATCGGGGTTAACGCCGGGTCACTAGACAAGAAGCTCGTCGAGAAGTACGGACGCCCGACGGCCGAGGCCCTCGTTGAGAGTGCGCTATATGAGATCTCGCTCCTCGAAGAGCACGGTTTCACCGATTACAAGATCTCCGTGAAGCATCAGAACGTAAGCGAGATGATCGAGGCCTACCGACTGCTAGCCACGAAGACCGATGCGCCGCTCCACCTCGGTGTGACCGAAGCCGGTACTCCCAAGCAAGGCATCATCAAGTCGGCCATCGGGATCGGGACCCTGCTCGCGGAGGGCATAGGCGACACGATCAGGGTGTCTCTGACGGCGAACCCGGTCGAGGAAGTAACGGCCGGCAAGCAGATCCTCAAGTCTCTTGGGCTCAAGGAGGATGGTTTCGATCTTGTGGCGTGTCCTTCGTGTGGGCGCGCCGAGCTCGACGTGTTCGCTCTGGCGAACGAGGTCGAGGCGGCTATCGAGAAGATGGATCTACCCCCGATGCAGATCGCGGTCATGGGCTGCGAGGTCAACGGACCCGGTGAAGCGAGGGATGCCGATATCGGCATCGCTGCCGGTCCTGGACGCGGCCTGCTGTTCTCGAAAGGAAAACAGATCGGTTGGGTGCCTCACGACAAGCTGGTGGAAGCATTGCTCGAGGAAGCTGAGCGGGTGGCGGCCGAGATACGCGCGACCGGCGAGGTAGGCAACGGCGGGCCCACGGTGGTCAAGGGTGCCGGCCGCCGCAACGCCCTCCTGACCCCCGGCTTCGGTTCTCCCCCCAACTAAGAGAGGCCCCGAAGGGGCCCCCTTGGTCCTACTTTCTCCCTGCGTTCGGCCTCTTGCCGTGGTTGGCCTTGTTCTTGCGCCTGTTGCGGCGCTTGCGCCCCTTCTTAGCCATATCTGCCTCCATTTTTTCGTGAATTTGAGAACGGCGATAATATGTCCTCGAACCGAGCACCAGACGAGGCACTTTTCAGGAGCCCCTCATGCGAGGGGCTTCATGTTCGTTACAACTAGATAGGAGGGGCTGCCCATGGGGGCACTCGAAGAGGTCAAGGACCTCGCCGAAGCCGTTACCCGGCGCCGCTCCATACGGTTGTGGGACGTCGAGATGGGCGGCCAACCAGGGCGAGCGATCATCAGGGTCTTCGTCGATGCCGACGGTGGTATCGATCTGGACACGGTCGCAGCCGTCTCCGAGGAGATCTCCCGGGGGCTCGACCTCAGGGATCCGATCCCGGGCCGCTACATGCTCGAGGTCTCGACCCCGGGACTGGAGCGGAACCTCAAGTCCGCTGAGCATTTCAAGCTCTCGGTCGGCCGAGCGGTGGTCGTGAAGACGACTACCCAGTTCGTGCCGAACAGCAATCGGATCGAGGGGACTCTCGCAGAAGCGGACGAGCGAGCAGCTCACATAACAACGGCGGAGAAGACCGTTGAGGTGCCGTACGACCAGATCAAGTCGGCACGCACGGTCTTCGAATGGGGGACTGGCAGATGAAGATCCCTATGGATTCATTGAGGGAGCTGGAACGTGAGAGAGGTATCGCGTTCGAGACCCTCGTCGAGGCGATCGAGAAAGCTTTGGCGAGCGCGTATCTCCGCATGACTAATGCGGACCTCGAGACGCGTGCTGCGCGCGCCGTGATCGATCCCGAAGGCGAGGTCACGGTCTTCGCGCAAGAGATCGAGACTGACATGGATACCGAAGAGGTTTCGCTCGTCAAAGAATGGGAGGACACTCCCGCCGACTTCGGTCGCATCGCTGCCCAGACGGCCAAGCAGGTCATCCTGCAGCGTCTGCGTGAGGCCGAGCGCGACATCACTTTCGGTGAGTACTCCGACCGCGAAGGCGACATCGTTACCGGGATCGTCCAACAGCAGGACCACCGCTACACGATCCTCGACCTCGGCAAGACGGAAGCGTTGATGCCGCCGTCCGAGCAGATCCCCCACGAGCGTTACGAGCACGGAGCTCGGCTGAAGGCCTACATCGTCGAGGTACGCAAATCGGCGCGCGGCCCCCAGATCATCGTGAGCCGCACTCACCCGGGATTGATCAAGCGTCTCTTCGAGCTCGAGGTGCCCGAGATCATGGATGGGGTGGTCGAGATCAAGAACGTCGCTCGTGAGCCCGGTCACCGCAGCAAGATCGCCGTCGTCAGCAATGACAAGAACGTCGACCCGGTGGGCGCGTGCGTGGGATCGAAGGGCGCTCGCGTCCGGATGGTCATGAATGAGCTCCGGGGCGAGAAGATCGACATCATCAAGTGGACCGATGATCAGAATGACTTCGTCGCGAACGCACTATCGCCGGCAAAGGTGAAAGAGGTCCAGATCCAAGACGACGGTGAGACCGCTCTCGTCATAGTTCCCGACCATCAGCTAAGCCTGGCGATCGGTAAGGAAGGACAGAACGCTCGCCTTGCGGCACGGCTAACCGGGCTACGTGTCGACATCAAGTCCGAATCGCAGATCAGACAAGCGGCTGAGGCCGCCGCACCCGAGCCGGCGGAAGCCGCTCCGGCAGCCGAGTAGAGGAAGATAGGTATATGGCAAACCCACGGGTGCACGAGGTCGCTAAGGAGCTCGGCCTCACCTCGAAAGAGGTTCTGGCACACCTCGACAAGATCGGCGAGGGAGTGAAGAGTCACGCATCGACGATCACCGAGGATGTCGCCGCGCGCCTGAAGGCCGACCTGAGCGGCAACGGAGCCAAGACCGAGAAGGCTCCTGCCAAGAAAACGACGGCTAAGAAGACCCCCGCCACGAAGGCGCCCGCACCCAAGGTCGCTCCTGCAGCGGCACCCGCCACGGGACGCGGAACCGAGCCTGCGGCAACCCCGAAAGCCGCTTCGACTCCTAGCAAGGCGCCTTCTACTGCCAGCGTCCCTACTGGCGGGACCGCCGCATCCGCTCCCAAGGTTGAGCCGAAGCCTGAGCCGGTTGCCGCCGTCTCAGAACCAATAGCAGCACAACCCGAGCCCGTTCCCGAGCCCGTGGCGGCTGCAGCGGCTGCCGTGCGGGTCCATCGGGGCATCACGGTCAAGGACTTCGCCGAGAAGATCGATCGGTCACCGGCCGAGATCGTGAAGACCTTGATCGGCCTTGGCGAGATGGTGACGGTCACGCAATCGATGAGCGATGACGCCGTCGGGCTGGTCGCCGAAGAGCTGGGAGTTGAAGTTCAGGTCATCGACCCGGAGCAAGAGGAAGCTGAAGAGTCGTTCCTCGCCGAGGTCGAAGAAGATGAAGGCAAACTTGTGGCGCGGCCCCCGGTCGTCACGGTGATGGGCCACGTCGATCACGGGAAGACCGCGATCCTCGATGCGATCCGCAAGACCGAGGTCGCTGCGGGTGAGGCGGGCGGTATCACGCAGCACATCGGCGCCTACCAGGTGCATCACGATGGCCGCGAGGTCACCTTCATCGACACCCCCGGTCACGCGGCATTCACGGCGATGCGTGCCCGAGGCGCCCAAACAACCGATGTGGTCGTCCTCGTCGTTGCCGCCGATGACGGTGTCATGCCACAGACGGTGGAGGCGATCGATCACGCGAAGGCGGCTGGTGTACCGATCATCGTTGCGGTCAACAAGGTCGACAAACCGGAAGCGGACCCAGCGCGGGTTCGCCAGCAGCTATCCGATCACGACCTGCTGCCCGAGGAGTGGGGCGGTGACACCGTCTACGTCGATGTATCTGCAAAGCAGCGGACGAATCTCGACACATTGATCGAGATGATCCTGCTCACCAGCGATGTTCAGCTCGATCTCAAAGCGAACCCCGAGGCACTCGCGCGCGGCGTCGTCATCGAAGCCCACCTGGACAAGGGCAGGGGCCCTGTTGCCACGGTGCTGATCAAGCGTGGCACGCTGTATCAAGGCGATCCGGTGGTTGCCGGTGCCGCATGGGGCCGCGTGCGAGCGATGCTCAACGAGCGCAGCGAGCCTGTAGAGGAAGCGAAGCCGGGACAACCGGTCGAGGTCCTCGGCTGGCAGTCGGTGCCGGAGGCGGGAGACGACTTCCACGTCGAAGAAGACGAGCGTGAAGCACGAGCGATCGCCGGGGAGCGCGCGCAGCACCGCCGCGAAGCAGAGATCGTTGCTGCCCGAGGCGTTTCGCTTCAGTCGCTCCTTGCGTTCACCCGCGAAGGCGAGGTGCCAGAGCTTGCCGTCGTGCTGAAAGCCGACACCCAGGGATCGATCGAAGCCCTCGACGACCAGATGACGCGCCTGGATCAGTCGCTCGTCAAGATCAACGTCGTTCGCAAGGGTGTTGGTGGGATCACGGAGAACGATGTCACCCTTGCCCAGGCGTCGAACGCCATCATCATCGGATTCAACGTCGTTGAGAACGCTCAGGCCCGCACCCTTGCGGAAGAGGCGGGCGTAGATATCCGTAGCTACCGCGTCATCTATCAGGCCGTCGAGGACATCCAGAGTGCAGCGAAGGGTCTTCTCGGTCCGGAGCTGCGCGAGGTTCCACTGGGACAAGCAGAGGTCCGCGCGACCTTCCGGGTCCCCAAGCTCGGCGTGATCGCCGGTTGCATGGTTCTCGATGGAGTCATCAAGAGGAACGCCAAGGCGCGTCTCGTACGGGACGGCACGGTCATCTACGAATCCACGGTCGTGTCGTTGCGCCGTTTCAAGGACGACGCGCGCGAGGTCCAAGCGGGATACGAGTGTGGGATCGGGATCGACGGGTTCCAAGACCTGAAGGAAGGCGACCTGATCCAAGCCTTCGAGGAGCAAGAGGTAGCTCGGTAGCAGGAGCTGACGAGATGTTCATCGGCGTGGGTCGGTACGAGCTGTTCATCCCCGCCAGCGGTTCGCTCAAAGACAAGCGCCAGGTGCTCCGTTCGGTGATGCAGACGGTTCAAAAGAGGTTCAACGTGGCGATCGCGGAGGTTGACTTCCAGGACAAGTGGCAGCGCGCGACCTTGGGCGTCAGCTGCGTTGCGGAGTCGATCGGGCACTGCCAAAAGGTTCTTCAGGAGGTAGAGAAAGCCATGAGTCGTGCGGTTATCGGGGGGGCCGAGATAACGGATCGCACGATCGAATTCGTAGCTATGGACGATCTGCTGTGACCCAACGGACCGAGAAGGTACAGAAGCTGGCTCGTCAGGTCCTCGGCGAGCTGATCCACGACATGCAAGATCCTCGTATCGGATTCGCGACGGTGACAACGGTTCGCATCACACCGGACCTCCGCCATGCCCGGGTGTGGGTGAGCGTGCTCGGCTCCGAGGACGAGCAGAAGGCGACGCTCGAAGGTCTGAACCATGCCAAGGCGCATCTGAGAAGCGAGCTCGGTCGTCAGATGCGGTTGAAATATCTGCCCGAGCTCATCTTCGAGATCGATCACCAGGTCGAGGAGGCCAACCGGGTCGAGGAGTTGCTCCACAAACTCCACGAGGGGGACCAAGCGTGAGGTTCGACGTTCCCGATTGGGATGGCGCGGTCGCCGCACTACGTGACGCCGAACAGGTCGCGATCGCATGTCACGTCAACCCTGATGGCGATGCACTGGGGTCGTTGTTCGCCGCTAGCATCGGGCTCCGCCATCTCGGCAAGACGACTTACCCGACGTGGGGGGCGACACCGGCCGCGATCCCGTTCTCGTATCAGTTTCTACCCGCCATCGACACGCTGGTGCAGCCGGACGCTGTGCCCGAGGTCGATGTGTTCCTCGCGGTCGATTGTGGCGCCGGGGACCGCCTGGGAAGTGTCGAGGCTGCGGCACGCAAGGCGAAGACAGTGATCAATGTCGACCACCATCCAGGTAACGACAACTTCGGGACCCACAACATCGTCGTCACCCACGTGTCATCGGCTGCCGAACTGGTAACGCGTTTGCTCCAGGACCTGAACGTAGAGCTCGACAAGGACATCGCGACGTGCCTCTACACGGGGCTCGTAACTGACACTGGGCGCTTCCAGTACTCCAACTCGTCACCGGACACGTTGCGTCTGGCGGCCGATCTCTTGGCCCTCGGGGTCCCCGCAACGGAGATCGCAACGGAAGTTTTCGAGTCCTCTCCCTTCGGCTACCTGAAGCTGGTGGGACGGGTCCTCGATAGAGCGGTGCTGTTCGAAGACGTCAGGTTCGTCTACTCGTGGCTGACCCTTGCGGATCTTGCCGAGACCGGCGTTGCCCCCGACGAGACGGACAAGCTCATAGACGCCGTGAGGTCAACACGCGCGGCAGACGTCGCCGCGTTGTTCAAGGAGCAGGGCGATGGTCAGTACCGCGTGAGTATGCGATCGAAAGGTCCCAGCGTGGGGGCCCTTGCTCGTACCCGAGGTGGAGGTGGGCACGAGCTTGCTGCGGGCTTCACGGCCCCCGACGTGGAACAGACGGTCATCGCCCTGAGGCAAGAGCTGAAGTGACAGACGGCCTTCTCGTGATCGACAAGCCCGCGGGCATGACCTCGCATGACGTTGTCGATGTCATCCGCAAGCGCTTCAACACGAAGAAGGTGGGTCACGCCGGGACCCTCGACCCGGATGCGACGGGCATCCTGTTGCTTGGTGTCGGGAAGGCTACGCGCTTCCTTGCTTATGCCCAGGCATCTCCAAAGCGATATCGCGCGCTGGCGCGCTTCGGCACTTCAACCTCAACCCAAGACGCCTCGGGCGAGGTCTTGGAGACTCGGCCCTGTTCGTTCACGCGCGATGAATTAGCACTGGCTCTGGAGAAGTTCACCGGAGACATCGAACAGGTCCCCCCGATGGTGTCTGCCGTGAAGATAGGCGGCGAACCGTTGCACGCGAAGGCTCGTCGAGGCGAGGAGGTA
>JAXDJQ010000165.1:0-4068 GCA_034667565.1 Actinomycetota bacterium | reverse complement strand
CGGTTCTCTCTCGTAGGAACGTCTCGAGCTCAGCGGCCAGAGCGTCGCCAGAGGGAAGGTTCGCTGGATCGATCGGGTCGTCGTCTTCGACCTCCCGCTCATCCGCTCTTTCCTCCAGGACGTGGACGTAGGCCTGAACGTCCTCGTCGCCTGCGACCATCTCCGCGACGCTCTCTTCGTAGTCATTCGTTGCTCGTTCTAGCTCCGCGGTGGCTACCGGTATCCCGATCAGCTGACTCGCTTTCTGGACAAGAGCGAGGGCGGCCTTCGGGTTGGGGGTCACTGATAGATAGTGCGGGACCGCGGCCCACAGGCTGGCAGAAGCGATCCCTGCCTTCCCGAACGTGTCGTGAAGAACGCCCACTATCCCGGTCGGTCCCTCATAGCGGGATCTAACGAGATCGAGGCGCTTCACGAGCTCGGCGTCCGCACCGGTTGCCGTGATGCTGACCGGGCGGGAATGTGGCACGTCCGCGAGAAGGGCGCCGAAGGTCACCAGGAGCTCTACCCCATGGCGCTCGGCGACGTCGAGGATCAAGCGGCTGAACGTCCGCCAGCGGTGGCTCGGCTCCGTTCCCACCACCAGGATGACATCGCGGTTGCCTTCGAGCTCGGCCGACCAGAACTCGTTCGCCGGCCAGGTGATCTTCCGGGTGACCCCGTCGACGAGTTCCACCTGCGGCCGAACGGCTTGGAAGTCGTAGAACTCCTCGGGATCGATCGAGGCCATCTTTTCGGCAGCCCACATGCGTCCGATGTGCGTCGCTGCCAGTGTGGCGGCGTCGCCGGCATCGTTCCACCCACGGAATGCTGCTATGAGGATGGGGGAACGAAGCTTCGGACGAGCATGTTCGACAAGGGCACCGTCGCTATCCATCAACGCAGGCTACGCCTGCGTTGGGAAGTAGTTGTTAAGCGGTTGCGGCGTTGCGCTGCTCGATGTGTCGCTGAAGCTTGCGCTTGATGCGCTGAAGGGCGTTGTCGATCGACTTGACGTGGTTGCCCAGAACCCCGGCGATCTCCTCGTACGACTTGCCGTCCATGTAGAGGCGCAGCACGTCGCCTTCGAGGTCCGTCAGGCTCTCTTTCATCGTGTCGCGGATCGCCTCGATCTCTTCAGCTGAGATGACGAGCTCCACCGGGTCCGAACTCTTGGGACCGACGAAGTTGTCGCCAACCGTTCGGTCACTCTGATCGTCGCCGCCGAAGGCGGGAGCGTCCAGGGAAACCGAGGAGTTCAATGGTTGATGCTTCTGGCGGTTGGCCGTCTTGATGGCAGTGAGGATCTGCCGGGAGATGCAGAGCTCTGCAAAGGCTCGGAACGGGGTGCCGGTGTCCTCCTCGAAATCACGGATCGCCTTGAAGAGCCCGATCATGCCTTCCTGAACCACGTCTTCCTTGTCCGATCCGGCGAGGAAGTAGGAGCGTGCTTTCGAGCGGGCGAAGTTGCGGTAGCGGCCTAGGAGGATCTCGATACAGCGGTCGTCGCCGCCGCGGGCTCGGGAGACGAGCTCCGTGTCTTCCAGCGCGTGGAGATCGACCTTCTCTTTGACGATCGTGCTCGGTGCCATCCATCCCCCTTGGGGCTGCCCTGCCCCTGGTTCGGTGCTTCCCCAACGTCTGTATCGGCATCCCAGACCGTTAGTTGAAAGGCTATTTGTCCGTATTCGCCCGAACAATGGCCCTTTAGGACGGTTCTACTGGTCTAAACGAACTAGTACCCAAAAGGGTTCCCGAAGTTGCGCTGGTAATTATGCCCAAAATGGCCGAGCTTCGCTTGCTTGCCGGGCTGGCCCATCGACGTCAACCCGTTTCCACACCGGCGCCTAGCATCGCGAGCGGAGGCGACTGGGGACTGGTGTCCCTCCCGGTCTTCAAAACCGGTGCGCCGACGAAAGTCGGTGGGTGGGTTCGATTCCCATCCGCCTCCGCTCAGTGTCCATTTCCTTTTGTGGCGTGCGGGCCCCGCCCACGATCGTGGCCACGTTTCCCACGCCCCTCGTCAACAAGGGATTGTTGATCGGAGTGAGCGATGAAACGGTTCTTGATCATGTTCGCGGTCCTCGGACTTGTCGCCGCTTCAATGGCGACGGCTGAAGCCAAGAAACCCCGAAAGCGTGTCGAGCGCACGGTCGAAGGCACCTACGACACTCAGTTTGTGCCCTTTGGTGGCCTTGTCACCCATACGTGTGCCAATGAGGACGCCAAAGGTTGCGTGATCATCGACACCCAGGCGAACGAGGCGTACTTCACCGCGAGGGCGGTGGATGCTCACGGTCAACCCGTCCTCGTCACCGTTACCGGCTGGTCGCCCGACGCCGGGCCCGGCCGCACGTACGGGACTTTCTGCGGCGAAACTGAAGAACCCATCGCGTTCGATCGAGGTGAAAAACTTAGGTTCTCGCTCGGGTATTGGGACCCGGGCCTGCCCACCAACTGGGCGAGTTGCCCCCCCGGGTTCGGAACCACCGGAATGATCAGCGTCACCCTCTCCAACCTGCCCTAACGCACGCGGAACCCGCACCGGTCAGGTCTCCTGGCCATGAACCACGGGCCCTGTGGGCAGGGCCACATGCTCATCGCGGTGGAGGCCTCACCTTCGTCTGAAAGAAGACGAAGGAAGGAGATCGAGTGCGCAGCGTGCTGATGGTTGTCGTGTTGGTGTTGCTGGTTCCGGTGCGGGGTGCCATCGCCGGTCAGAGCTGTCCCTCCGGGACGGAGGAAGCGGACCAGATCTACTGCTCCCCGGCTGACGATGTACATGAGGGTGACGGCGGTGACGATCTCGTCGTCGGCCGGGGCGGGGATGACCGGCTGAACGGTGGCGAGGGTGACGACCGCATCTACGGCGACGGTGGCATGGACGTGCTCGAGGGTGACGCCGGGTCGGATCTCATCTTCGGAGGCCCGCGCGCAGACTCTGTCTCGGCGGGGGACGGTAACGACATCGTCGATGGGTCCACCGGAGCCGACGCGATCGCCGGTGGGGATGGGTGGGACCAACTTGCGGGAGGACCCGACGATGACGAGATCGATGCTGGTGATGGGCCCGACCGCATAGACGCCGGAGACGGAAACGATCTCGTTTCGGGTGGGCTCGGTCAGGATCTTCTATACGGAGGAGCGAACGACGACCGCGTTTTTGGACAAGCAGGCGCGGACGAGATCTACCTGGGCAGTGGTGATGACGACGCTCGGCCCGGGCAGGGCGTCGATATCGTCCGCGGGGGCGCGGGAAGCGATTTCATCGATGCCGTGGACCACGCAGCCGATCGGATCGGTTGCGGCGGAGGGTTCGACCGCGTCGTCGTCGACGAGAGGGACCGTGTTCGCGCCGACTGCGAAGAGGTGGTGCGGACCTAGGGGAGTGTTCCGAGCGGTCCAACGTGGCCGGTTCAGCGACAGACGGTAGGCTGCGCGTCTCGGGTTCTTGCGGGGAACCTCGGTCACTGGGAGCACATCCATGCGGCGACACTTCTTAGGCGTCTTGTTGATCTCTGCACTAACGGTAACGACCGCGGTCGCGGGGACTTATCCCGCCAGCCCGCTGGTCGCTGCTTCACCGCAAGGGTCGAGTCCTTTTACCTCCTGTGCGGTCGGTGCTGATACCAACAGCACGCTGTACACGAGTGGCGAGGTCGAGCCCTCAGTCGCCACGAACCCGAGCAATGTTTTGAGCGCGGTGGGCGCGTGGCAGCAGGATCGGTGGTCCGACGGGGGTTCGAAGGGTGTGTCCAGCGCCTACACCACAGATGGCGGACAGACATGGGTCGTCAACCCGTTAACGCACACGTCGACGTGTTCGGGGGGGCCGAGTTACGAGCGGGCGACCGACCCATGGGTGACGTTTACTCCGAACGGAACTGCATTCCTGTTCACGGCGTCGTTCAATCAGGTCGCCGACCTGACCAACGCGATGCTTGTGACGAAGTCGACCGATGGTGGCGCCACATGGGGAGCCCCCACGACCTTGATCCGCGACACGAACCCGCACGTCTTCAACGATAAGAACTCGATAACTGCTGACCCGAATCACGAGGGGTATGTGTACGCGACGTGGGACCGGTT
>JAXDJQ010000164.1:0-8085 GCA_034667565.1 Actinomycetota bacterium | reverse complement strand
TCGATGAGAAGACCATGTTCCGCGCGGCGCACGCGTTCGAGCAAGACCTCGGCTTCGCGAGCGATCCCGAGATGAGGCCTTCCTTATGACGATGACGAAGGAGGACCGCTACGAGACGACCGTAGGGCTCGAGGTCCACGTCGAGCTCGCAACGCGAACAAAGATGTTCTGCGGGTGTGAGGTCGCTTTCGGGGGAGAGCCCAACACTAGGACGTGTCCCGTGTGCCTCGGGATGCCCGGCTCCCTTCCCGTTCCGAACGAGAGGGCGGTCGAATACACCGTGCGGATCGCCGCCGCGCTCAACTGCGGCATCGCCAAGTACTCGTTGTTCCACCGCAAGAACTACTTCTATCCGGACATGCCGAAGAACTATCAGATCAGCCAATACGACTTCCCCTTGGGACAGAAGGGCTACCTCGAGATCACGGGAGAGTGGGGCACGAAGCGTGTTGGCGTCAACCGCGTGCACCTCGAGGAGGACACGGGCAAGTCGATCCATATCGGTGGCTCGGGCCGGATCGCCGACTCCGACTACTCCCTGGAGGACTTCAACCGCGCCGGCACACCCTTGGTAGAGATCGTTAGCGAACCGGACATCTCTTCCGCGGAGGAAGCCCGCGCGTACGTGACCGAGCTGAGAGCTCTGCTCGAAGCTCTCGGGGTCTCGGACGTTCGCATGGAAGAAGGATCGATGCGCGTTGACGCGAACGTGTCGGTCGCGCTCGTGGGGGCCGAAGAGTACGGAGCCAAGGTCGAGGTGAAGAACATGAACTCGATCCGCTCGGTTGCGAGAGCACTCGAGCACGAGGAGGTGCGGCAGCGAACCGCGCTCGATGGCGGTAAGACCTTGATACAGGAAACCCGGCACTTCGATGAGAAGACGGGCACCACCTCTTCTCTGCGAACCAAAGAGTTCGCGTTCGACTACCGGTACTTCCCGGAACCGGACCTAGTGCCCTTCGAAGCGGATCCCAAGCAGGTGGAGTCGATCAAAGCGTCGCTACCCGAAACACCTGCGGACCGGCGGGAACGGTTCGTAACGGAATACGGATTGAGTGAGTACGACGTAGGTGTCTTGACGTCATCGATGGCGACCTCGCAATGGTTCGAAGCAGCTGCAACCGTCTACGGCGGAGAGGCTAAGAAGATCGCCAACTGGATCACCGCCGACCTCTTCGGCCTGCTGAACGAAGCCGGCCAGGAGCTTGCCGAGGCGAAGATCACGCCGGCTCAACTAACTGGGCTCGTCGAGCTCGTCGATTCTGGAACCATCTCCGGCAAGCAGGCGAAGACCGTGCTGGGTGAGATGTTCACCTCGGGGAAGGACGCAGCGACGGTGGCGAAGGAGCAGGGCCTCGAACAGGTCTCCGACGAAGGAGCCCTCGAGACCGCGGTCGATGAGGTCATCGCCGAGAATCCGGACGCCGCAGAGAAGGTTCGCGCCGGCCAACTCAACACGATCGGCTTCCTGGTCGGAGCCGTCATGAAGAAGACGAGCGGCCAGGCGAACCCCGGCATCGTGAACGAGTTGCTGAAGCGCAAGCTCACCTAGTGGCCTCACGCTCCAAGCTGGCGCGTGGGTGGCCGGTCATCATCGAAGTCTCAGAGACCTTGCCGGGCCCTCAACACGTCGTGTGGGAGCTGATCACGGACTGGGAGAACCTCGGGGATTGGATGCTCGAGGCCAGCCATTTCGTCGTCACGTCGGACCATCGTGAGGGTCTCGGCGTCGAGGCGGAGGCCACCATCAAGATCGCAGGCATCTCGACCCGCGACAAGGTCCAGGTATCGGGGTGGGATCCACCCCACCGCTTGGCGATCGACCACCTTGGGTGGGTCGCCGGACGAGGCGAGATGCACCTGACGCCCTTGAGCGACGAGCGCACCCACCTCTTCTGGCGCGAGGAGCTGATCCCGCCGCAATCCCTGGGTGGCCTCGGGGCGCTTGGTCTGACCGGCTTCAAGCCCCTGATGCGGCGGATCTTCGAACGAGACCTGCACATCCTGAAAGGTCTGGTCCGGGCTCGCACTGCCTCGTAACGCCGCCTGCACGGGGGAGGAAGTGCGCCTCCGGGGGCGAACCATCGCCCTATGAAAACCCTCCGTCCCATATTTCTCGCGGGTCTTGCCTTGACCCTGGCGCTCCCTGCGATCGCGCATGCTGAGGTCGACAAGAGCAAGAACGTCAAGCGCATCCTTCACATCCCGTTCAAGGGCTCGCCCGACGTCGCCATGGCAGGAGAGGGTGCTACCGACATCGACTTCCAGGGTCGCTACGTCTACGCGATGCAGCAAGGTGCCCAGGATGGCGGGATCCACATCATCGATCATTCGGCCGCTGTGCCCCGTGAGGTCGGCTTCGTCTCTTGTCCTGCTACTCAGAACGACGTAGCCGTGGTCAAGCCGGGCCTCGTCGCCCTTGGGTTCCATTCCGGTACCTGTGCCGGACTCACCGGTGGCGGTGGAGTACGCCTGGTCGATGTTTCCGATCCGAAGAGGACGAAGATCCTCGGCTTCGTCAACACGCCTGAAGGGACCCACACGGTCACCACGTATCCCGGGGAGGACATCGTCTACGCGTCTCCGGGAGGCACCGCCAACGGCAAGGAGCTCGAGCAGATCATCGATGTCTCCAACCCCATGAAGCCGAAGGTCGCCGCGACGTTCGGCCCGACCGACGGTGGTCCTGCTGCCGGCTGTCACGACTTCAACTTCTGGTTCAAGGGCGACGAGAAGCTCGGTATCTGCACTGGTCTTGGTCAGGTGCAGATATGGGATGTCTCCGACCCACTCGCTCCTGAAGTCATCGGTGCCGTCAACAACCCATCCTGGTTCCTGAACCACACCGCCGACGTCTCGGACGATGGCGAGCTCCTCGTGATCAGTGACGAGACCGAGGCGCAGGACTGTGTCGGTGGCCCCGACGGCGCCTTCTGGGCGTACGACTTCACGAACCGTCCGACGCCAACCCCTCTCAGCTTCTTCAAGATCAAGCGCGGACAAGCACCCGTTGGCACGGATCGTCCGACGTGGTGCACGTCGCACAACTTCAACTTCATCCCGGGTACCCACAAGATCGTCGCGGCTTGGTATGCGGCGGGCATGAACGTCGTCAGCTGGGAAGACCCGATGAACCCTGTCGAGGAAGCCCACTACTTCGGCACCGGCGAAGACACCGCGAACTACTGGTCGGCGTACTGGTACGACGGCCGCATCTACGCAACCGATCGTGTGAAGGGCCTCGACGTGTTCGAGGTCAAGGGACTCAAGGAAGGAAAGTGATGACAGTGAGGAAGACCATCGGCGTTCTTCTTGCCCTGGGTGCGCTGCTCGGTGCGGCGATCGCCCCGGCCAAAGCGGCTGATCCGGTTCAGTCGGACAACCTGAAGCACATCGCGAACTTCGCATACGACGGCGGCGGCGAGCTCGCCGCTCAAGGTCGTTACGTATACGCGAGCGAGGCCAACCCGGAAGGTGGCGGCCAGCGCGGTAGCAAGCCCGACGATGGTGGTCTTCACATCTACGACGCGAAGACGATGAAGGAGATCTCCTTCCTTCATTGCGCGGGCACCGACAACGATGTCGAGGTCATCAAGCCAGGTTTCGTGGCGATGACGTTCACCCAGAACATGTGTGCACCACAAGCAGGGGAGGGGCTGATGATCGTGGATGTCCGCGATCCCAAGAAGCCTCGCGTGATCTCTGCCTTGAACACGGCTGCCGGACACACCCTGAAGCCGTTCCCAGGCGGCAAGTATCTATACATGGCCGGAGGGAACCTGACCGGAAGCGCGGACCGCGCGGGCACGACGATCGTCGATGTCCGGGACGTCTACAAACCGAAGCTCGTCACCACTTCCCGGGATGTCATGGACTGCCACGACGTGTCCTTCTCGGTCACCGAGGAAGACCGCCAGCTGGGGTTCTGCGCCGGTGCGGTTGGTACCGGAGAGGTGCAGATCTGGGACGTCAAGGATCCCCTCAAGCCCACCATCATCAGCAGGATCGTTAACCCCGCGATCCAGTACTCGCATTACGCGATCGCCAACGACGACGGCACACTCCTCGCTATCGACGATGAGGCTTTCGCGGCTCACGATTGCAACACCGGTCAGAGCCCTTCCGGACGCGTGTGGATCTACGACATCACCGACCCGAAGCTTCCGATGCCCCAGGGGAGTTTCGCTCCGCCCCGCGGTGGCAATCCCACCTACGCCAACATCGGTAACTACGAGGGCTGGGTCGGTTCCTGGTGCTTGTCGCATGGCCTGGACTTCCACCCAACGAAAGACGCGGTTGCCGTTACGTGGTTCACGGGTGGGGTGAGCGTCATCGATCTCACCGACCCCACCGCTCCGAAGGAAGCCGCTTACTGGCAAGCCGAGGACTCGGCTGCGTACTCGACCTTGTGGTGGGGTGGGTATCTCTGGACGAACGACCACATGCGTGGAACGGACTCGTTCAAGATCAAGGGTTACTAAGACTCAGTTCAGAGTGAGGTAGAGAGCGACGAACAGTGCCCCGTTGTTCAGCGCGTGCAGAGCCATAGCGGGATAGAGGCTTTCGTAGCGCTCCGCGACCAAGGCTTCAGCGATCCCGAAAACGAACAGGACGGGGATCAAGATGGGTGTGAAGTGCGCGATCGCGAAGATGAGCGACGAGATAAGCACGGCGGTCTGCACTGAGCGCCTCGAACGTAGGTACCGGTAGAGCAACCCGCGAAATAGGAATTCCTCCGCGAAGGGTGCGGCGACCGCGCCCGCTACAACCAGGGCGACCAAGTCCCATGTGGGAAGCGTGCTCTGGCCCGGGATCACCTGTTCCTGCGCCGTCGGGACGTCACCGAGCAACTGGCTGATCAGTGCGGACAGCAGCCCGGTGACGATGATCAGTCCGATCGCTCCGGGGATCATCAACAGGACGGGACCCCAGCCAACCCATCTCAATCCGGCATCGGCAGGACTCGCTCCATTCCGCTTGAGGGCGAAGTACCAGCCGAGCAGGCACAGCGGTCCATAGACCAAGAGACTGGTGATCAGGAGAACCGCCGCGGGACGGAGCTGCGTCCCTGCGTTCTGGAGGGGAAGAAGGAAGAGCACCGTCAGGAATAGGCCGAGACCGCCCCCCGCCAGAAGCGTGATGGCCAGGTCGCGGCCGGTCCACGCCACCGCGCGCGTTCCCACCGGGGGTGGTGCTGGGGCCGGCGGGAGAGGCGGTGGCGGCGGAGGAGGGATGGGTCGTTGCACCCGGCTGTTCTACCCTCCCTACCGGATGTTGGACGCACAGCTCTATATCGCGTGCCTGGACCTGACCGACAGGAGAGTCATCGTTGTCGGCGCCGGGCCTATGGCCGATGAGAAGGCGGAGGGCCTTCGATCATGTGGCGCAAAGGTCGAGCACATTCTCCCGGTGGATTACACCCCGGATGTGCTCGAAGGCGCCTTCCTGGTGATGGTGGCCACCGAAGACGAGGACTTCAACCGAACCGTCTTCCGAGCAGCGGAAGAACGATCGATGTTCGTCAATGTGGCCGACGTGCCGGAGATGTGCAATCTGATCTTGCCGGCCATCACGCGCGACGGACCACTCGCCGTCGCCATCTCAACGTCTGGCGCGAGCCCGGCCCTGGCGAAACGCATGAAACGAGAAGCTGCCGAGATGTTTGACCACGCCTACAGTCAGCTGGCTGCGATCCTCGACGACGTGAGGCCCTGGGCCAAGGAGCACCTACCCGACTATGAAGCCCGGCGCGATTTCTTCGACTCGATAGTGAATGGGGACCCCGATCCGATCGACCTTCTGCGACGGGGGAGGATCGCCGACGTGAAGACGTTGATAGAGCGTGCACAGGAGCAACGATGACTCCCACCGGAGAACCGACCGACAACATCGCTCTCGAGGGGATCCTCAGGGTCGATGAGTTCGAGGCTCTGGCTCACGCTCGCTTGGATCCCGCTGCGTATGAGTACTACGCGGGGGGAGCCGCCGACGAGATAACGCTCGGAAGGAACACCACCGCCTTCCAGGCAAGAACCCTTGTCCCACGCGTCCTCCGAGATGTCTCCGGGATCCATGCGACAACATCCATGCTCGGCACCGAGGTCACCATGCCGCTCGGTATCGCCCCCAACGCGGCGCAAGGGCTCGCGGATCCCGAGGGAGAGTGCGCGACAGCGCGTGCTGCAGCAGAGGCCGGGGTGATCATGTGCCTATCCACCTTCTCGAGTCGGTCGATGGAAGACGTTGCCGCCGCGGCTGATGGTTCCAAGTGGTTCCAGCTGTATGTGCACAAGGATCGCGGTGTGGCGAAGGACATGATCGAGCGCGCGGTCGACTGTGGTTACCGAGCCATCGTCTTGACCGTCGACCTCCCTGTCGGAGGTCACCGCGAACGAGAGCTTCGGACGCCGTTCCGTTCGGATCAACAACAGGCGTTCCCCAACCTCCCGGTCGATACGAGCGGGAAGAGCATCCTGGAGCTCCTGGATGGGTTGATCAACGCGTCGCTCACATGGGACGACCTCGAGTGGATCCGATCCATCGCCGGGGTCCCGATCGTGGTGAAGGGCGTCTTGTCGCCCCTCGATGCAGAGCTATGCCACCAGCATGGAGCCGCTGGGATCGTCGTTTCGAACCATGGAGGCCGCCAGCTCGACCGCTCTCCTGCGACGATCGACGTTCTCGAAGAGATCGTGGGCCGGGCGGGCTCTTGCGAGGTCTATCTCGATGGCGGGATCCGACGCGGAACCGATGTGGTGACGGCACTGGCGCTAGGTGCCCGAGCGGTGTTCCTAGGTAGGCCCTATCTGTACGCGCTTGCCGCTGGAGGGCAGAAGGGCGTGACGATGTGCATCGAACTGATGCGGGCCGAGATCCTCAACGCGATGGCGCTGTTGGGCGCTCCTACGGTCGCGGAGATCGACCGCGCCCACGTTCGGGACTAGGCGAGCAGGTTCGCGATCCGCGTAACGCCCTCGACGATGTCGTCATCTCCCAATGCATAACTGAAACGGAAGTAACCCGGCGCGCCGAAACCATCTCCCGGCACCACTGCGACCTTCGCTTGCTCGAGGATGACGGCTGCTAGTTCCGTCGTCGTTTGCGCGGTGACGCCACCGATCGATCGCCCGAGGACATCCTTGAATGAGGGGAACGCGTAGAAGGCACCCTCCGGTTCGTAACAATCGATGCCTGGTATCTCGTTCAGCAGTTTGTAGATCGTTTGGCGGCGGCGATCGAACGCCTCGCGCATCATCTCCACGGCCTTGAGGTCGCCGGACACCGCGGCGAGTGCAGCGGCTTGGGCGACGTTGGAAACGTTCGAGGTTGCATGGGATTGCATGTTGTTCGCGGCAGCGACGAGGTCCGCGGGAGCAACCATCCATCCGACGCGCCATCCGGTCATGGCATAGGTCTTGGCAACACCGTTGATCACCACACACCGCTCGGCCAGGTCCGGCACGACGACCGGCATCGATGCGAAGCGAGCATCCCCGTATGTCAGGTGCTCGTAGATCTCGTCGGTGATGACCCAGAGACCCTTCTCGACCGCCCATCGCCCGATCGCCTCGACCTCGTCCGGGGGATAGACCGCGCCAGTTGGGTTGGAAGGTGACACGAAGACGAGAACCTTGGTCTTGGGTGTGAGGGCAGCCTCCAGCTGGTCGATCGTGACCCTGAACCCGGTCGCCTCGGTGGTCGGGAGCTCGATAACAACGCCTTGCGCAAGCTTGATCATCTCCGGGTAACTGACCCAATAGGGGGCCGGCAGCAGCACCTCGTCGCCCGGGTCGAGCAGGCTCAAGAACGCGTTGTACAGAGCGTGCTTCCCACCGTTGGTAACGAGGACCTGGGACGGCTCCACGTCGTACCCGGAGTCCCTCTTCGTCTTGTCCGCGATCGCCGCACGCAGCGCCGGCAAACCGGCGGATGGCGTGTAGCGGTGATAGGCGGTGTTGTGCGTAGCTTGAGCGGCAGCCTCGACGATGTGTTCCGGCGTGGGGAAGTCAGGCTCCCCGGCTCCGAATCCGATCACGTTCTCGCCGGCAGCCTTCAACGCTTTGGCTTTGGCATCGATCGCCAGTG
>JAXDJQ010000163.1:0-3842 GCA_034667565.1 Actinomycetota bacterium | reverse complement strand
GGGGCAAGCTCGAGGCGATCGGAGGCAAGCCCTACATACACGGGCTGCTCGAGGCCTATCCCACCGCAGCATCGGCGGGCCACTACGCCCACATCGTTGAAGAGCTGTCCCTCCTTCGAAACCTGATCGATGCCGGCAACAAGGTCCAAGAGATCGGCTTCTCGATGCCGGAGGACGTCGCCGAGGCCGTGAACGACGCCGAAGAGCTCGTCTTCAACGTTGGTGACAAGCGCCTGAAGGACGACTATCACGAGATCCGGAAATTGCTGATGCAGTCGATGACCGATATCGAGACCCGTTACAACAGTGGCGCGAACCTCACCGGCCATGCCACCGGCTTCCACGACCTAGATGACAAGACGTCCGGTTTCCAGCCTTCGAACCTGATCATCGTGGCTGCCCGCCCGAGCATGGGGAAGAGCTCGCTCCTAAACGATTTCGCTCTCAGCGTCGCGATGAAGCAGAAGCTGCCGGTGATCCTGTTCAGTCTCGAGATGTCGAAGGATGAGGTCGTCAAGAGATTCTTGTCGTCGGAAGCGAAGGTCGACGCGCAGCGCATCAATAAGGGGGCACTGCAGGAGCAGGACTGGACGAGGTTGTCGTCCGCACTCGGCCGGTTGGCAGAGGCACCCATCTACATCGACGACTCCGCGAACATCACCTTGATGGAGATGCGCGCCAAGTGCCGGCGCCTCAAAGCGAAGCATGGTCTTGGGATGGTGATCATCGACTACCTCCAGCTGATGCAATCGCCTCGCAAGTCCGAGAACCGCCAGCAGGAGGTGTCGGAGATCTCACGGAACCTGAAGATCCTCGCTCGCGAACTGGCGGTGCCGGTGGTCTGCGCCTCTCAGCTCAACCGAGGTGTCGAGATGCGGTCGGACAAACGACCGATGCTCGGTGACCTGAGGGAATCGGGTGCGATCGAGCAAGATGCCGACCTCGTGATGTTCATCTACCGCGACGAGGTCTACAACCCTGATACCGAAGCACGTGGGGAGGCGGAGCTGATCCTGGCGAAGCACCGCAACGGACCTACCGGAACGATCCGTCTTGCGTTCATGAACCAGTACACGAAGTTCGCGTCGATCGCGAAGGCTCCGCTCTAGAGAGCTTCGGCTACCGCCTCTTCGGCCGCGCGCAAGAATTCGTCTGCCATGCGGTCTTGCGGGAGCTTGATCTCGCGTGGCTCGCGTCCGGCCATGCGTTCGAGAGCGACGGCGACCTCGTTCGCACCGAGCAGCGCGGCGGAGACCATCTCGCGACGCTGGACGTCTGCGAGCTTGTCCCAGTTCCGGAACACGGTCTCGAGCCAACCGAGCGCGAGCGCAGCGCCTTCGCGCAGGTCGTGCTCGAGGTCGTTCGTCGGATGCACCTGTATCCCCCTGTCTGGAACTAGCGTCTGAATGGTTCTCTCTCCAGAGGGGGGGTTCCTGCTAACGCAGGGTGGTTATCCACAAGCGGAGCGAGCCCGCGTAGGACATCCCTGAGAGCGGGTGAAGGGAATCGAACCCTCATATCTAGCTTGGGAAGCTAGCGCTCTACCACTGAGCTACACCCGCAACGTCGCCGGATTCTAACGAGAGCGGGAGAAGTGGTACCGATCGATGATCCACAACCGGGGGCCTCTATATAGTGCAGCCACGATGATCCTCTCCGACCGGGACATCCGGACCGCCATCGCTGCAGGCCAGATCGGGATCGATCCGTTCGATGAGATCGACGTTCAACCGTCCTCGGTCGATCTCCACGTCGATCGCTTCTTCCGAACCTTTCATAACGCCCGTCATCCATTCATCGACGTGAAGATGCCGATGGAGGACCTCACCGAAGTGGTCGAGGTCAAAGAGGAGGAGGCGTTCATCCTTCACCCGGGGGAGTTCGTCCTCGGTTCGACCATGGAGTACGTGAAGTTGCCGAACGACCTGGTCGCACGGCTCGAGGGCAAGAGCTCCTTGGGTCGTCTCGGACTCTTGATCCACTCCACCGCGGGTTACGTGGATCCAGGCTTTGAAGGGCACCTCACGCTCGAACTGTCGAACGTGGCGAACCTGCCGATCACGATCTATCCCAATATGAAGATCGGCCAGATCAGCTTCTTCCAGCTGACCTCTCCCGCAGAGAACCCCTACGGTTCCCGAGCGGTTGGTTCCAAGTACCAGGGCCAGCGGGGCCCAACGCCCTCCCGCTACTACGCCAACTTCGAGGAGTAAGCCATGCCCGAGGAACGGATAGTTGCTCCCGACCCAGTGAAGGAACCGCAGGCCTACCAGCAGGCCTTGCTCGATCTGCTGGGCGACCAAGATGTCGAGGCCATCCTTGCGGCGACCCCCGAACGATTCGCCGAACTAACCGAGGAGCTCGACCTCGAAACACTGCAGCAGCGACCCGAAGCGGGTGAGTGGTCCGCGGAGGAGATCCTCGGGCACCTGTTCGATGCCGAGGTCGTTGCCTCGTTCCGCTGGAGATTCACGCTGGCCGAGAAGGACCCCACGTACCCCGGCTACGACCAGGACGAGTGGATAAAGCTGCCCCGACCTTCGTTCCCCGAGCTGCTCGCGGCGTTCGCCAGCATGCGGCGAGCGAACGTCTGGTTGATCGAGGAGACCCCGACCGATCGGTGGGATACGCCTGCGATCCACGCAGAGCGGGGCCCGGAGCCCTTCGGGATGGCCTTGCAGATCCTCGCGGGGCACGATCTTGCTCACCTCAAGCAGCTCGAGCAGACCCTAGCTACGGTAACGAGATAGCAGCTTTACACCGTTAACCTAACGGTGCTAACCTCCTCACCTTAACGTTGTTAGCTTAACGTCGGTAAGAGGAGGATAAAGATGTTCGACCGTCTCGGGATCTTCGTGATACGCCGCCGCCGCTGGGTAGTCGGAGCCACCATCTTGTTCGCCGTGCTGGCAGGTGCCATCGGCGGAGGTGTTGCCGACCGCTTGTCCAACGGTGGCTTCGACGACCCGAACGCGGAGGCCGTCCGCGCCGCAGATGCACTTCAAGACCAGTTCGGCGTGGCCAACCCGAACCTGGTGCTCCTCGTAACGGTCCCGGGATCCGTGGATGACCCGGCCGGAAAGCTTGCCGGCATGGCGCTGACCGAAGAACTGGCGCAGGAGCGCGGCGTCGGTCAGGTGCTGTCCTACTGGACGACCGGCATCCCTGCATTCAAGAGTGAGGACGGAACGAAGGCTCTGGTGGCAGGCGTCATCGAGGGCGATGAGGACCATGTCAACGACCGTGTCGACGCGTTATCCGCCAAGTACACGCGCGACACCCGGGACGTGACGGTGACGGTTGGCGGCTTCGCCGAGGTCTTCCGTCAGGTCGGCGAGACGATCGAGCACGACCTGGCTACGTCCGAGAAGATCGCGTTTCCGATCACGCTGGTTCTGTTGGTTCTGATCTTCGGGAGCTTGGTAGCGGCCGGCCTTCCCCTGCTGATCGGTGGCATCTCGATCGTGGGTTCATTCCTGATCCTCACGGTTATCTCGGAGATGACCCTGGTGTCGATCTTCGCTCTCAACCTCGTCACCGCGATGGGTCTCGGTCTCGCGATCGACTACAGCTTGTTCGTCGTCTCCCGCTTCCGCGAGGAGCTCCGCAATGGCCTCGAGGTCGACGACGCCGTCGCGCAGACGGTACGGACCGCAGGTCGCACCGTCGCGTTCAGTGGACTGACGGTTGCCCTCTCATTGTCGGCGCTGCTGGTGTTCCCCCTCGCGTTCTTGAAATCCTTCGCGTACGCGGGGGTGGCCGTGGTTCTCCTCGCGGCCGTTACCTCGACGGTCTTCCTTCCCGCTCTCTTGTCGATGCTCGGGACGCGCGTCGACAAGTTC
>JAXDJQ010000162.1:0-3952 GCA_034667565.1 Actinomycetota bacterium | reverse complement strand
GGGGGTCGAGATCGTAGTCAACGTAGAGATGGGGGCGTCGACACAGTTCGCCGCGCTCTTCATGCTCACGAATGAAGGCCTCGTGCCCATGGGGTTGAAGGGCAAGGGTCCCGGTCCATTCGCCTCTGATCTCGGCGACCTGTTCCCATTCGGCGGCAGTGTCGGCCACCTCGATGCGGTCGATTGCACGGACGAGGGTGATGTCGTCATGTCGGCCGCGATCCCTTCTGGTGACAGCGCGGATGCTTATGAAGTCGAGCGTCGCTTCTTTAGGGTGCAGGGCTCGAAGCTCGTTCTAGACAAAGATCGGACCCGGGTTGAGGTCGTCGATGCCGCCGGCGTGGATGAGTTCCCGGAATTCAGCGGCTCACCGTTCTTGAGCTGCAACTGACCCTCGGCGGCGAACCCTTAGGGTTTCGTGCCATGGAGCGGGATTACGAACACGTAGCGCTGGAAGAGCGCTGGATGAAGGAGTGGATCGACCATCACTATTGGGCCGCGCCCGACTTCCCCAAGGGTGAGAAGCGGTACACGGTCACGATGTATCCGTATCCATCAGGCGACATGCACATGGGTTACGTCGAGATCTTCACGATCCACGACGTGATCGCTCGATCCTTCCGGATGCAGGGCCACGAGGTCATGAACCCGATCGGATTCGACTCCTTCGGGCTGCCTGCCGAGAATGCAGCGATCCAGCGAGGGCTCGACCCCAAGGAATGGACCTACTCCAACATCGACAAGCTGTATTCATCGGCGCAACGGCTGGGATGTTCGTTCGACTGGGACCGCAAGATCGCTACCAGCGACCCCGAGTACTACAAGTGGAACCAGTGGTTCTTCCTCAAGTTCTACGAGCGTGGCCTCGCATACAAGAAAGCAGCGGCCGCGAACTGGTGCCCGAACGACAAGACCGTTCTCGCCAACGAACAGGTAATCGCAGGTCGGTGCGAGCGGTGCGGCGCTGAAGTCACGAAACGCTACATGGCGCAGTGGTTCTTCAAGATCACGGAATACGCGGATCGTTTGCTCGACGACATGGCGTTGAACGAAGGCTGGACCGAACGCTTGAAGACCTTGCAGTCGAACTGGATCGGCCGGTCGTTCGGTGCCGAGGTCGACTTTCAGGTCGAGGATGGTGACCCCATCACGGTCTACACGACCCGTCCGGACACGCTCTGGGGGGCGACGTTCTTCGTTATGGCCCCCGAGCACCCGCTCGCAGAGGAACTGGTGAAGGGAACCGACAAAGAGCAAGAGCTCGCTGCGTTCAAGGATGAGGTCGCCAAGCTGACCGAGATCGATCGCACGTCGACGGAACGGCCGAAGAAGGGCATGTTCCTCGGGCGTTACGCGATCAATCCCGTGAACGACGAGCGCATCCAGATATGGGTCGCCGATTACGTCCTGATGGACTATGGGACCGGCGCCATCATGGCCGTGCCCGCTCATGATCAACGGGATCTCGACTTCGCCCGGCAACAAGGTCTTCCCGTTCGCGTTGTCGTGCAATCTCCCGACAAGGAGCTCGTTGAGGACACGATGACCGAGGCATATGTCGGCCCCGGCTCGCTCGTGAGCAGCGGCCGATTCGATGGGACGAGCGTCGAGACCTCCGTCAAAGACGTCACCGATTGGCTCGAGACAGAGGGCCGAGGGAAACACGCCAAGAACTTCCGCATCCGCGACTGGCTGATCAGTCGCCAGCGTTACTGGGGCACACCGATCCCGATCGTGTTCTGTGACGACTGCGGCGAGGTGCCGGTGCCTCTGGACCAGCTCCCCCTCGAGCTTCCCGACTCAGCCTCGGTCGACTTCAACTCGGCTGAAGGGGAGTCCCCGCTCGCAACCGCGACCGACTGGGTCAACGCTGCTTGTCCGAACTGTGGGAAACCGGCCCGGCGGGAGACCGACACGATGGACACGTTCGTGGACTCCTCGTGGTACTTCCACCGTTACGCCGACCCGCACAACGATGATGCACCTTTCGACCCCGCCAAGTCGGATGCATGGATGCCGATCGATCAGTACTCCGGCGGGATAGAGCACGCGGTGATGCACCTGATCTACGCGCGGTTCTTCCAGAAGGTGCTGATGGACATGGGTATGGCGAAGGACCCCGAGCCGTTCCCTCATCTCTTGAACCAGGGTCTCATCACGATGGGTGGGAAGAAGATGTCGAAGTCGCTGGGGAACATCGTCGAACCCCAGGAAGCGTTCCAGCGGTTCGGCGCCGATTCGCTCCGTCTCTACATGCTGTTCTCCGGCCCCCCCGACGCGAACTTCGACTGGCCCGCTGAGGGCGTGGACGCGATCGGACCCGTCGCCTATGACTGGCTGAAGCGGGTGTGGCGTCTATGCGAGGAGAACCGGGACCTCGTCGACGTCGGCGAGCTGCACCTGGGCCCGGCCGATGAGGCTCTTCGCCGGCATCTCCACCGCACGATCAAGGTCGTCACGCAGGATTACGCGGCGTTCTCGTTCAACACCGCGATCGCCCGCTTGCACGAGCTCGTTAACCAGGCGTATCGCTACAAGACGGTTGGAGGGGGCAACCCGCAGGTATTGCGAGAGGTCATCGAGACGCTGTTGAAGCTCCTCGCTCCCATGACTCCTTACCTAGCGGAAGAACAGTGGCGCCGCTTGGGGCATGAGGGGTCTATCCATTTCGAGCGGTGGCCCGACTTCGACCCTGCCCTGGCGACGGATGACGAGGTGACGATGGTCGTCCAGGTCAACGGGAAGGTGCGCGACACGATCAAGGTCCCCGCCGACGTCACCGAGGAGCGGATGACCGAGCTGGCGCTCGCATCCGAGAAGGTCCGGTCCCATCTCGACGGCGATCCGAAGAAGGTGATCGTCAAACCCCCGAAGCTGGTGTCTCTGGTCGCCTAGCCAGATATCAGACGAACAGGGATGCTCACCAGGTCGGTTTCGGAGCCATCTTCGGCCGAGTAGGTCAAGACCTCCAGACGACCATCCTGGTCGTGATCGATCTCCATCAGCAGTTCCTTTTCGTAATCACCCCAGCAACCCGTACCGCAGGTCGCGGTCGCGAATGTCTCGAGGATCTTCTTGCCGTTCTCATCGATGACACGGATAGCGACGTTCGCCTCGAAAACGTTCGCGAAGCCTGAGATCGTGTCGTAGGTCCTCAGTTCGTCTCCCGGCTTGGGTGACTCGACGATTATGTTCGGTGCAAGGTCCTGGAAGTCACGTCGGGTGAGAGGACGTGAAACGTCGATACCCTCACCACCGATCGATCGAGCGTCTTCACCATCGATCCAGATCTTCACGCTCTCGATCCCCTGGAACTGAGTACCCGTGTAAACGACTTGGGCAACACGCATCTGCATCGACAGGCTGCCCCCTCCGGAGGAGAACTCAGGGCTTAGATCCACGATCAAGGTCTCACCCTCGCGCCCGACGTGCAGCAGTTCGGTGCCCTTCGGGATCGCGGTGGTGGTACCCGCCTCCTGATCCGCGGCGGTCCCACCGGCAACGAGTGTCTGTAGCCACAGGGCGGCTTCTTGCGTGACCGGGTCGTCCGTCGCGAGCGAAGCATCGATGCGACCCCCGTAGACCGTCGTTCCCCACGAGAGCTTCTCGCCCTGCGCGTACCACTGCTCGCGCTCGGCGGTTTCGATCGTGATGAGCTGCGTCTCCTGCTCCGGCGTTTGTGATGTTTCGGGTGTGGCGCTAGCCGGCGTGCTCGCAGCCGGCTGGAACGGGGCGGGGGTCGACCCTTCCGGTCGCAACACCATCGCACCGACGACAGCCACCGCAACGAGTGCGAGTCCGCCCATAGCGGCGCCGGCTCGACGCCTGATGAGGGCACTGTGTGCGCGTCGAGCGAACTGGCTCCACTCGGCCTCGCTCGCGCGGCCCTCTCCATCGCTGGACCCGATCAATTGCTTGAGGCGGTCTTCGGTGCTCATCTCGTCTCCCTGAT
>JAXDJQ010000161.1:0-8907 GCA_034667565.1 Actinomycetota bacterium | reverse complement strand
CAGAACCCCCCGCGAGCTCGTAGTGGCCGATGGCGGCCAAAGATGCCTGACCGATGGCGATGGCACCGGGAGGGAACCTCTTGGCATCCAATCCCTCGACCATCCGGTACTGAGGCCCGCCTTCAGTGAACCGGATGAGACCCAGCTCGACCGATTCATAAGGGTGATCGCGGCCGTCTTTCCGGAGATAACAACAGGCTTGAAGGACGTTTACCGAGTCTCGCCCCCGCACGAACGGCGCCGAGAGGACTGCGCCCAGAGGGCTGTCACCGGGATGGATCTCGAAGGGGTCGGCACCACCGTCCGCGTCCACTTGGAACAATCCATAGCCCTCCCACCCGCCGAGGTAATAGAGGTATTCGCCCGTGAGATCCCACGTGATGCTCGCGACCCGGAACGGCGCGCTTGGACCATCGACGTTCACCGAGATCCGCACCGTCTCATCCAGTCCGGGGCGAACGATCTCGATCGCACCACTCTGGTTATCCACCGAATAGGCGACGCGCCCGTCGGGACCGAACGATGGCCACTCGCCTCGACCCAGGGTTGTCGACTTCCCATCCAATAGGTTCAGCAACACGATCTCTCCGTCTGGGGTCTCGCCCCGCTGGAACACGACGGAATTCGCATCCGGCGACAGCGATGGGAACAGCTCGTCGGCGCCGGACTCCGTCACTTGCGTCAACTGCCCGTCCACGTCTTCGATGAAGATGTCTCCGTCGGCAGAGAACGCGAACAATGGTCGACCCATCTCCCGAGGCGTCTCATCCTTCTCAGGAAGCTCGTTCGGATCGATGCGGGAGACCGAGTTGCCGGAATGATTGACAACCCATATCGAGCCCGCGCCGGTAGTGATGTCGTAAGGGCGTCCTCCCAGACTTACGCGCGCTCCCACGATGTTCGTGGTGACGGGATCGATCCGTGTTAAGCGTCCGTCGGCCCCCTCGTCTCCTGAAACCATCCACATCGATCCCTCACCAGACGCGATCGCGGTGAAGTTGCCCCCGAGGTAGACAGGATCGGATCTTTCGCCCGACTCGAGGTCGAAACGAGTGACCACTCCCGCATCACCGTTCGCGACCCAGACCGCCCCTTCGGACATCTGCAGGTCTTGATTGTCGGAGGCTTCGACCGTTGCTATCGGCGTCGCCTCGAGAGAGATGGGATCGACCTCCGTCAGCGAGGTCCCCCCAAGAACGATGACGGTGTCTTGACCCGCAGCGACATCCGACACGCGATCGAGACCCGTATCCACAGCGCGCACCTCGTTCGTCACGGGATCGATGCGGTAGAGAGAATCGTCTTCCGACACGACCCAGACGGCCCCCGACCCGGGAGCAACATCGAGGTGATGACCGGGTTCGCCCACATGGATGTCGGGACCGTCGGCCTCGAGGAAAGGAAGCTTGGTGACCACACCCGCACTCGAATCGCTGGCCCATGCAGCACCCAGACCAACCGCGACGTCGTCGGGCGAGCCTCCGATCCCGTGCGTCTCAACGATCGAATTCGTCAGTGGATCGATCACCTGGATCGTTCCATCATCGGTGTTCGCCACCCAGGCCATGCCGTTGCCGTAGCCGATACCGCTGGGGGCCTCGCCAACAGGAATAACGCTCAGCTCGTGCGGCTCCAACTGGGTTGCGGGGGGAAGGGGCTTCGTGTCCGCGGCCCGATCGGTCAGTTCTCCCGGAAGCACCATGACCCCAACGGCTACCGCCGCGGCAGCGAGAGCGACGGACCCGCCGACGAGCGCTATGCGCCTGCGACGGAGGCGACCCATGAACCGCTGCTTCGCTTCGTGCGGATCGCCGGGACGATAGTCAGACGTTGCATCCTTCAATGCATCCTGAAGGTGACGCTCGAAGTCGTTCACGAGTCACCTCCGAGGTCGGCGGCTAGAACAGGCTCGAGCTTGGCACGCGCTTTCGAGAGCTGCGATTTGACCGTTCCAACCGAACACTGGAGTACCTCGGCGATCTCTGATTCAGGAAGGTCCTCGAAGTAACGAAGCACCACGCAGGCTCGTTGACGTTCCGGGAGCTCAACCACGGCCCTCCACACGAGCCGCGATGTCTCGTGCCGCTCCGGGTCCCAGTCCGGAGACTTCAACTCGTCCCGATGATGGATCGTGCGATTCACCCTCGATTCGATGGTCTTCCTGCGGATCTTGCTGCGACACAGATTGACCACCGCTCGGCGGAGATAGGCGTCCGCGCGATCGGTATCCCTCAAGCGTCCCCATCCGGTGAATGTCTTGAGGAGAGACTCCATCACGATCTCCTCGGCAAGGGGTGCATCCCCCAAGATGGCATAAGCGAGCCTGCACATGGGGGCGTAATGCCGGTCGAACAGCTCGGAGACGGCCTCGTCACGCGCCGAGCGGCCACGATCCATCAGGCCGACCCGGCCGTAGTCGCTGCCTCGGAACGCCTCTGCGCGGATGCCCACGGATCCCTCCTCCTACTCGAACCGACGAGCGGGGAGGTCGCGCGGTTGCCCGGCATCGAAAGATTGTAGGGAACCCGCCCCTCCGGGCAAGGTTCTATCCTCGGCCTCCCCGACCCAGGAGTGTTAGTGGATTTCTCGATCCCCCCTGAATATGCCGAGCTGCAGCGCAACCTGACGGACTTCATCGAGCGGGAGTTGAAGCCCCTTGATGCCGAGCTCGACCCCGAGATCGACGACATCCCGGTCGAGCTACGGGACCGGGTTCGACGGAGGTCGGCCGAGCTCGGCTTCTATGCCGCGGATTTCCCCGAAGACCTGGGCGGGAGCGGACTTCCCCAACTCGGCATGGTGATGCTCAGGGAGTCGGCACCGCTGACCGGATGCAGGCTCGCAGGTTTCACGACCTACGGGCCGGAAGGCCCGACGGGGTTACTCCTTAACGGCACCGACGAACAGAAGAAGACCTACCTGATGCCATTGATCAGTGCCGAAAAGTCGATGTGTTTCGCCTTGACCGAGCCGGACGCGGGGTCCGACGCTCAGAGCATCCGAACGACCGCGACCCAAGATGGAGACCACTGGGTCCTGAACGGCACGAAGCACTTCATCACGAACGGCAAGCATGCCGACTTCGCGCTCGTGTTCGCTGCGAACGATCGCGAGAAGAAGGCTCAGGGTGGGATCACTGCATTCATCGTCGAGAAAGGGACGCCGGGCTTCTCGGTTGGACGCGCTCAACGCGGCATGGTCGAGGGAGAGGGACAGTTCGAGCTCGTCTTCGAGAACTGCCGGGTCCATCAAGACCAGATCCTCGGAGGACCCGAGAACCTCGGAAGTGGTTTCTACTCTGCGATGCAGTTCCTAGCGATGGGGCGGTTGTCGATCGCCGCACTGTGCAATGGGATAGCGACCTACGCACACGGCCTGGGGGTGGAGTACGCGAAGAGCCGCACGGCTTTCGACCGGCCGATCGGAAAGAACCAATACGTGCAGGGTCACCTAGTCGAGTCGTTGATCGAGATAAAGGCATCCAGGTTGATGACCTACGAATGCGCCTGGAAGTACGACAACCGAGAGCAGGTCATCCAGGAGTCTTCGATCGCGAAGTATTACTCGACGGAGATGGTGAACCGCGTCGTCGACCGGATGATCCAGGTTCACGGGGGCATGGGTTGGATGCGAGAGCTTCCCCTCGAACGTCTGTACCGTCTCGTGCGGATCTTCACGTTGGTCGAGGGAACATCTGAGATCCAGAAATACATAATCGCCAAGACGATGGGACTTTAGGAAAAGGAGGCTGGTTATGGCGACGTTGCCGGATGGAGTGAAGCTGACGTGGCTCGGTCACGCGACCTTTCTGTTGGAGGCCCAGAGCAAGAGGATCCTGATCGATCCGTGGCTCAAAGGGAACCCCGCATGCCCGGACGACCTGAAGGACCCCGGTCCGATCGACATCATCACCATCTCCCACGGACACAACGACCACATGCAGGACGCGATGGAGATCGCGAACAAGAACTCAGCAACGGTCGTTGCGATGGTCGAGCTCGGTGACTGGCTCGAGACCAAAGGGGTCGAGAACGTAGTTGCCATGAACAAGGGTGGGACCGCAGAGGTCGGTGGGATCAAGTTCCACATGACCGACGCGAAGCACTCGTCGTCGTTCAACTACGAAGAAGAGGGCAAGCCGGGCTGGGAAACGATCTACACGGGAGAGCCCGCAGGTTTCGTCATCGAGCTCGAGACCGGCTTCAAGCTGTATCACGCAGGTGACACGTCGGTCTTCGGAGACATGGCGCTGATCAAGAAGCTGCTGGCTCCCGACGTCGCGCTTCTGCCGATCGGCGACTTCTACACGATGGGTCCGCGCTCGGCGGCAGAAGCCGTCCGGTTGCTCGGCGTGAAGACCGTCGTGCCGATGCACTGGGGAACGTTCCCCGCACTACCCGGCACGCCCGACGAGCTTCGGAAGGAAGCGGACGATGTCGCCGGTCTCGAAGTGGTCGACATGAAGCCAGGCGACTCGATCGGAGGCTAGAGCTCTTCTTCGTCTTCGAGGAGGTCGGTCGCGGCGATCGCGGCCGCCCAACCATTCGTAGGATCGCTCACCGCGAGTCTGAGCACCCAACCCTCTTCCGGCGCGCCCTCGTCCCAGTAGAACCAATGGAGGTTGGTGAGCGCGTCCCGGATAGCCTCCGCCGGGGCCGGCCACCGCAGGTCGCCCAAGAGTGCTACCAGATACCAGGCCATCGATCGTCCCGCAGCGGCCCCGCGGCGGCGGCCGTGGGCTCCCCCACTCGCTGCGGCCCACGCGATGCGCTGGATGGCTTCGTCATGTCGAAGCGGGCCGATCCGCAGAGCGTCGAAGGTCAGGGCCGAAGCGGCATCGATCTCATCGCCTTCGACCACCACCGACCGCGCTGCCCCGTTGGACTCGTTCGTCCATGGCGTTACGAGATCCAGGAAGGCCTGAACGAACTCATCCTCGTCGAGCTCTTTCGCTGCGCCTTTCACCTCGACCTCAACCAGACGCGACTTCGGGTCCCACGGCTCGGCAACCTCTACCAGGTTCGAACGGTATGTGGCAAGGGAATAACCGGGCTCCCACTCTTCGAGGTGCAACGGCAGCTCGAGGATGTCGGGATGTGCCCGAGGGTCCCCGTCGAGCACCTCGCGTCGCAGCACTCTCTCCTGCGCGACGAAAGCAGCGACCTGTGGCGTTTCGATGTGGTCGGCCAGGTCGGCCCAGCTGTGGGTGGACGCCGCCACCTCCGTTAGAGGGCCAAGCGAGAAACGACTCGATCCGCTCTCGAGGACGCTGGCCGCGTACTCACCAGGGGCTTCCAGGGCCAGTCGGTAGTCGACGTGATCCGCGATCGGCCACAGTTGTTTCCCGCGTTCGACAGCCTCTTCACAACGATCGGCGACATCGACCAGTCCATCCCAGTCCCGCGCGGAGCAGAGCGCATCCACCGCTCGCAGCAGGCCGTTCATATCGGCCGCCTCGATGAGGTCTTGTATGTCCTGGCTCACTACCTCATCGTGGCACGACACGAGCCATGTCGGGTCAGTTCAAGGCAAACGTGACGACGATCCGAACCTTCGTGATCTGATCCGCGGGATTGATGACGAAGCTGGCAGCGGCTGGGCTTCCGAGGACCTTGCCAAAGGTCGCGTCCCCCGTATTGAAGGTCGGACGCTGAGCCCCACCCTCCTCGATCACGATCGCACGTCCCAGCTGCCGACCCGATCTGGTCGCAAGCACCTCGGCCTTCGTCTTCGCGAGATCCATCGCTTGAGCCAGCGCTTCCTTGATGGCTTCGTTGTCCTCTGTACGCTCGAACGACACACCATTCACTACCGTTGCTCCTCCGGCGACGCCCGCGTCGATGACCTCGCCAACCGAACCGATATCGGTTGTTTCGGCACGCACGCTGGTCCGAGCGTTGTAGCCCTCGCAGACACTTCGTTCCAGGTCTCGGTCGTAGTGACAAGCCGGGCCCAAGGAGATGTTTCCGGTGGTGACCTGATCCTCTGTGAGCCCGGTTCCTCTTAGAGCATCGATCACAGAGTTCTGCCGCGCCGATAGCTCACGCATCGCCTCCGAAGCGTCGTCTGCTTTCGCTCGAACCCCGAAGTTCACGACCGCTAGGTCGGGACGGCCTTCCACCTTGCCCGCGGCAGTCACCGTCACGGTGTCTTGGACCGCGGTATCGGTCTGGGTCAGTCCTGGAGTGGGCGCGAGCAGAGCAGCCCCACCGAGGAGAGCCATCGCGATGATCGCCGCTGTGGCAGTACTCCGCTTAGACATCGGTCCACCCCCTCAAGAGTCCTTCCAACCTTATCCGTTAGACAGGTAGCCAACCTCGGAAGTTCCCTCTGTGAGACGATCGGACGATGTCCGACATCCAGCAATGCCCCTACTGCGAGCTCAAGTTCGCGTCCGAGGCAGATCTCAAGCAGCACCTGGCGTTCGACCATCCCGACCGTGAGGTCCAGGAGGAGCAGAGCTAACTCAGCTTCTCTGCGAGTTTCCTTCCTGCACTGTTCGCGATGGCGAAGACCGAGAGCATCGGGTTAACCCCCGACGCATCTGGAAAGTTCGAGCTGTCGGTGACGTACAGCCCCTTGACCTCGTGGGTCTCGTTGTTCGCGTCGACCACGGACGAACTGGGATCGACGCCCATGCGCGCTGACCCCATCTGGTGGAAAGACCCAAGGATCCAATTGTTGGGCTTGATCCCGGCCGAGCGCATCCTGTCGACCCAGGTCTCATAAGCTCCGGGAGTACCTGGTTCGTACTCGTTCAGGAATGTGTGCGTCGAACGGATCTTGCGGGCGCCGGCTTTCTCGAAGACCTGGGCCCCCTTGATCACGGATTCGATCAGTCTCCGCTCGTCATCAGGCTCCAAGGTGTAGTCGACGACCGGCGCCCCGCTCTTGTCGATCGTGATCCTGCCTTCGGTTCTGTCTCTCGGGAGCATCGCTATCAGAGACGTATGTGCGTAGTCGTCCATGTGACGGCTGTGATCGTGGGCAGAGACCCACGGCACGGCAGTCGCGAACGTGCCGGGATGCATCGGGATGCTTTCGAATATGGGACCGTAGCCGTCGTCCCACGCGCGCGCCTCGTCGGAGTACCGAGACATCTGAACGCCTTCCCACGGCCTCGCTTCGTCTTCGAATACGCCCCAGACGCCCGCGCCGGGATGCAGGTGCAGATGCTTGCCGACCTCGCCACCCAACCCCGAGCGCAACAGGACGGCTGGCGTCTCGATCGCCCCCGCTGCCACCACGACGGCCTTACGAGCGTCGACGACCAAACGATGGCGTCCCGACATGCCCTGCAGGCCTACCGCACGACCGTCTCGCACGACCACCTTGTCGACGTTGGCTCGGGTGACGATGCGCGCGCCGTTCTCGACGGCCTCTTCCAGGAACGCCCGCGGCCCTTGCTTGGCGCCAACCCGGCAGCCGAATCCGCAATAGCCACACTGCTCGTCCTGGGTGCAGTTCTTCACGCTCCGCGGCATCTGGTCGACGTGCCAGCCCAACGCCTTCAGACCTTCTTCCATGAATCGCTCGCGGGTATTCAGTGCGCTTGAGTCCCGATTCACATTCAGCCGGGCGGCTGCTTCGTTCTGAGAGGCCTCGTAATCGTCCGACGCGAACCAGTCGATCCCGGAGATGCGGGCCCATTGTTCGCGCACCTTCGGAGGGGTGTGGAAGGAGATCGAGTAATTAACAACCGCTCCTCCGCCGAGGGTCGAACCGGCGATGATGCGGACGCCGCCGTCTTGAGTACCAAGCGTTGCACCGTATAGATAGAGATCGCGAAGTGACGCCGATTCGTAGTGATGGAAGTCTGCGTCGGCGTAGTAACCACCCTTCTCGATGATCAGGACATCGAGGCCTGCGCGCGCGAGATGAGATGCCACGCACCCACCCCCTGGACCGGAGCCGACGATCGCAACATCACAGCTGATGTGCTCGTCGCCATCGATCGTGATCGGCGACAACCGAGAGGCCGCGGGTTCGGATGGCGGAGGAAGAGGACCCGGGTAACCGATACGCCCCCACGCGGCAGTCTCATGTCCGTAGAGTCCCGCGACGGAGGCAGAGATGACGCCGCCGGCAAGCAGCTGTTTGCTCTTTATGCGGGAGGCCTTGAACGCACGCAAGACCTCCTCGGCTTCGGATCGCGACCACCACGAAGCCGGAGTGCTCATCCCCGCCATCAAGCGAGCCCCCAGTTTGGTGTCGAGCAACCGGAGCCCGCGCAGGAGATCCGTGCGGTCTTTGATAGATGGAAGCGAGAGGACGCTCTGGAGGACCTCGTCGGGGACCGAGGGCACGTACGCGTCTCCCAAGACGCCACGCGCTAGCGCTGCGATAACGCGTCGTTCACGCCCGAATTCGAGTCCAAACGGCATGAACGAAGTATCTACCGGTGGCTCGGGAAAGTGCTACCGCCTCCGAGGCGGACGGCGTGAGCGCCGGTGCTGGCGCTGCTTTGGATTCTTGCGGCGTCGTTGACTCGATGGATCGGGCGCACGGGTAGGCCGCTCCGCTTGGGCAACGCGGATCGCCGCGATCACCTCATCGGTGGCAGCTTCCTCGGTGATGCCCGCCCGCAGCAAGAGCTGGAACAACACCGCACGCTCGAATTCCTCTACGGAATCAGAGACCTTGTGGCGCGGGCCCTCGGGGGCATCCCACTCGGCGATGATCCGGCCCGCGTGAGGAACCCCCACGCGAAGTGGCGTACCGCCGATCCTTCCTTCCCAGATGAGCTCGTCTGCTTCCATGTTTCTCCTAGCTGGCTAGTTCTCTTTGCGGAAGGAGATGTCCGATCGACATCTCCTAGCTCGCAAGTTCTTTAAGGATAGGAGAGTTCGAGAAGACCTCTTCTATCTCTTGCTTCAGGCCCAAGCGCTTGATCATGTGCTCGACGTG
>JAXDJQ010000160.1:0-5026 GCA_034667565.1 Actinomycetota bacterium | reverse complement strand
ACGATCGACGCTATCGCCACCGACCATGCACCCCACGCGGATCACGAGAAGGATCAAGAGATCTCTTATGCCCCCCCGGGACTCATCGGTTTGGAGACGGCTCTCGCTCTGACGATCACGAACCTGGTCGAGCCCGGGCATCTGACACTTGCTCAGGCGATCGAGCGCCTCTCCGTCGCACCGGCGCGCATCCTCGGGCTGGACGGCCACGGGGGACCGGTAGAGGCAGGGGCGGCAGCCAACCTCTGTGTCTTCGATCCGGCGGCCAGTTGGACCGTCAACGCCGCTACCTTCAACTCGAAGAGTCGCAACACCCCCTTCCAGGGCCACACGTTGACGGGGAAGGTCGTGCACACGTTCTTCCGGGGGCGCAGGACGGTCGTTGATTCATCGGTGCAGATGGGAGTCCTCGTATGAGTGATGTAGCTCGCCTAGCGCTGGCCGACGGCACTCACTTCGAGGGCATCGCCTTCGGAGCCACAGCCACCATCACGGGCGAGGTCTGCTTCAACACCGGCATGACCGGTTACCAGGAGGTCTTGACCGACCCCAGCTATCACGGACAGATCGTCACGATGACCTCGCCCCAGATCGGCAACACGGGAGTAAATCTCGATGACGACCAGTCACGTCGCCCGTGGGTCAGTGGATTCGTGGTCCGCGACGTGACCGGGACACCTTCCTCCTGGCGGGCGACCGGGACCTTGTCGGACTATCTGACGCACAATTCGATCCCCGGGATCTCGGATACCGATACGCGCCGCTTGACGCGTCACCTCAGGGATCGCGGCGCGATGAACGGAGCTCTTTCGACCGAGGGTCTATCGATCGACGAGCTCGTGGACCTGGCAAGGTCTGCCCCGAGCATGGTTGGTCGCGATCTTGCGAAGGAAGTATCGACGCCCGATGAGTATCCCTGGGGACCCAGTGATCTCGAGGCCCGGGCTCCCGCGGGTTATGCAGCTGGTCGAGAACACTCACCGGCGACCGCCGACCTTCTCGACCTTCGTGAAGGACCGCGCCGCAAGATCGCCGCGTTCGACTTCGGGATCAAGCAGAACATCTTGGATCTCCTGGTCGCGTCGGGGTTCGACGTCACGGTGGTACCCGCAACGACCTCTGCCGAGCGCATCTTGGATGGCGGGTTCGACGGAGTGTTTCTTTCGAATGGTCCGGGGGATCCCGAGCCCGTGACCTACGCGATCGCTGCGGTCCGCGCCCTGCTCGGCAAGGTCCCGGTCTTCGGGATATGTCTCGGGCATCAGATCCTCGGGTTGGCGCTCGGAGCACGGACATTGAAGCTTCCGTTCGGTCATCGGGGCAGCAATCACCCGGTGAAACGGGTCACCCATGACCAGATCGAGATCACGTGCCAGAACCACGGCTTCGCGGTGGACCCAGCTTCGTTGCACGACACGGCTGCGACCCTTAGCCACATCAATCTCAACGACGAGACGGTTGAGGGACTCGAGGTTCCCGGCGTCTGTTTCTCGGTCCAGTACCACCCCGAGTCGGGGCCGGGACCCCACGATTCACGCTACTTGTTCACCGCGTTCCACGACTTGATCGATCGGTTCGAGCCCGCAGTCAGCTCGATAGGTGTTTCGGCATAGAGAGGAGAACCATGGGAAGAGGAGACCGTAGATCCACCCGGTGGAAGAAGGATCGTCAGAAGCGCAAGCGTGCACGCGAGAAGAGAAAGGCAGACGCGCGAGGGGCAACGAGACGCTAGTGGCGAACGGGATGGTGCTCGCACTCGAGCACGTGACGATCACGACTCCGGAGGAGCTCGAAGAAGAGGTATTGAGTTGGTATTCGGATGTACTCGGGCTCACGCGGATCGAGAAGAACCCGGGCGCGAAGCCAGGCGGTGGCTGGTTCCAGGTGGGCGATCAGCAGGTGCATCTGTTGATCGACCCTCACAACCCGCCGAAGAACGCACACTTCTGTCTCAGGGTCTCCGACTTCGAATCTTTCGTCGACAACCTCCGGACGAATAGTTGTCATATCGAACAGGCGCGCCAGGTCCCCGGACGCAGGCGTTGTTTCACCCGCGACCCTGCCGGCAACTCGATCGAGGTCGTTGCGGTTGACGGGAGTGAGGCCTAGTGCCTCGTCGTAACGACCTGCACAAGATCCTCGTTATCGGTTCCGGCCCGATCGTCATCGGTCAGGCATGCGAGTTCGATTACTCGGGGGTCCAGGCCTGCAAAGTGCTACGGGCTGAGGGCTACAGCGTTGTGCTCGTAAATTCGAATCCGGCGACGATCATGACCGACCCTGAGTTCGCAGACGCCACCTATGTCGAGCCCATCACGCCCGAATACGTAGCGAAGATCATCGAGCGGGAGAAACCCGACGCATGCCTTCCCACCCTTGGTGGGCAAACAGGTCTGAACGTCGCGATGGCGCTGGCGGGTGCAGGAGTCTTCGAGGCGCATGGGGTCGAGTTGATCGGTGCCGGCGTCGAATCGATCCGGCGCGCTGAGGACCGGCGTCTGTTCAAGGAAACGATGACCGCGGCTGGTCTCGATTTGCCGCAGTCCAGCTTCGCTTATTCGGTCGATGAGGCTCTCGACGCCGCAGAACAACTGGGATATCCGGTGGTCATCCGGCCCTCGTACGTGCTGGGTGGAGGTGGTTCCGGCGTCGTGTCCACACCCGAAGACCTCAAGACGATCGTTGCCGAAGGGATCCGGTTGTCGTCGATCGGCGAGGTCCTCGTCGAGGAATCGATCTCGGGATGGAAGGAATTCGAGCTCGAGCTCATGCGCGACAAGAACGACAACGTCGTCGTCGTGTGCTCGATCGAGAACCTGGACCCGATGGGTATCCACACAGGCGACTCGATAACCGTCGCACCGGCCATGACGCTGACCGACGTCGAATACCAAGCCATGCGGGACGACGGTGCTGCCGTCATGCGTGCGATCGGTGTCGAGACGGGGGGCTCGAACGTCCAGTTCGCCGTCCATCCCGAGACCGGACGCAGGGTGATCATCGAGATGAACCCGAGGGTGTCGCGTTCGTCGGCACTTGCCTCGAAGGCAACCGGGTTCCCCATCGCGAAGATCGCTGCCAAGCTTGCGGTGGGTTACACCCTGGACGAGATCTCCAACGACATCACGAAGAAGACCCCGGCATCTTTCGAACCGTCGATCGACTACGTGGTCGTGAAGATCCCGCGGTGGACGTTCGAGAAGTTCGAAGCCGCCGACCCCACCCTTGGGACGAAGATGAAATCCGTGGGCGAGGTCATGGCGATCGGCCGAACCTTCGCCGAGGCACTGCAGAAGGGCTTCCGCTCGCTCGAACAGGACCGGCGCGCCCTCGGCGACGGGGTTGCCCCTCGCTCGAGAGAAGAGCTCGAGGCAGCGATGGCCCAGCCGACCGAATCTCGTCTCCACCTCGTCATGGCGGCACTGATCGACGGCATCGAGGTCGAGCGCATCCACGAGATCACGAGGATCGATCCATGGTTCTTGGGTCAGATGCATCGCATCGCCGAGCTACGGGCGGAGATCGTCGCCGCGGGCCCGATCGAAGGATTCGACGCGTCCCTCCTCCGCAGGTCGAAACGCCTCGGCTTCTCCGACCACCAGATAGCGGTCTGGATCGGTTCGACCGAGGCTGTCGTGCGTGCCGCCCGGATCGCGGCGGGGATCGTGCCGACATTCAAGACCGTCGATACCTGCGCGGCCGAGTTCGAGGCCCACACGCCATATCACTACTCGACCTACGAGGACGAGGACGAGGTTTCCGATTCGACCCGTCGGAAGGTGCTGATCCTCGGCTCGGGTCCCAACCGCATCGGGCAGGGGATCGAGTTCGACTACTGCTGCGTGCAAGCGGCCTTCGCCCTGAGAGATGCGGGCTTCGAGACCATCATGTTGAACTGCAACCCAGAGACCGTCTCCACCGATTACGACACCTCCGACCGGTTGTATTTCGAGCCGCTGACGTTCGAAGACGTCATGAACGTGGTCGAGCGTGAGCAACCAGAAGGTGTCGTCGTTCAGCTCGGGGGGCAGACACCTTTGAAGTTGGCTAACGCCCTGGCCGATGCGGGCGTTCCGATCTTCGGTACCTCGCCGGACGCGATCGACAGAGCGGAGGACCGTGAACGGTTCGGAGCACTGCTCGCCGACCTCTCACTCCCACACCCGCCGAACGGGATGGCGCGATCGATCGACGAGGCGCGGGCGGTAGCCGCATCGATCGGCTATCCGGTCCTCGTGCGCCCCTCGTACGTCCTCGGGGGCCGGGCGATGGAGATCGTCTACGAGGCCTCCTCTTTGGAGCGATACATGACGACAGCGGCTCAGGTCTCTCCTTCTCACCCCGTCCTCGTGGACCGTTTCCTGGAAGGCGCCGTCGAGGTCGACTGCGATGCCGTGTTCGACGGGACCGAGCTGTTCGTCGGGGGGGTTCTGGAACACATCGAGGAAGCGGGCATCCACTCGGGTGACTCGGCTTGCGCGTTGCCTCCCTTCACGCTGGGACAGGACCAGGTCGACGAAGTGATCCGTTACACGGACGCCATCGCGCGCGGACTAGGTGTGCGGGGTGTGATCAACATCCAGTTTGCGGTCAAGGACGAACAGGTCTACGTCCTTGAGGCGAACCCTCGTGCCTCGCGCACGCTCCCGTTCACGTCGAAGGCGACGGGAGTGTCTCTCGCGAAGGTCGCTGCCCGAGTGATGGCGGGTTCAACCCTCGCGGAGTTGAGGCAAGAAGGACTCCTCCCGGAGCGCTCCGTCGGGCACGAGGGGATCGCTCACGTTGCCGTTAAGGAGGCGGTGATGCCGTTCGAACGTTTCATCGGAGTCGACACGGTTCTCGGCCCCGAGATGCGCTCGACCGGTGAGGTCATGGGAATCGACCGCACCTTCGGCCTGGCCTTCGCCAAGAGCCAGATCGCCGCCGGCAACCGGCTGCCGTCGGGGGGCGCGGTGTTCCTCTCGCTCGCCGATCGCGACAAGGTCGGGGGCACGCAGGCGGCCAGGCGGTTCGCCGAGCTCGTCTT
>JAXDJQ010000159.1:0-5263 GCA_034667565.1 Actinomycetota bacterium | reverse complement strand
CGTCGATCGGTGATGCCCGCAAGGTTGCCCGCGCTGCGGTCGAAGCGTTCGAGAAGGGCGAGGTCGATGAGGTCCGCCTCGCGTACACGAAGTACGAATCCGCCCTCACGCAGCGACCGGTGATCGTGAAGCTCCTTCCGGCCGCGCGCGAAGACATCGACGAGACGCCGCAGGAACAAGGTGGAAAGAAAGCCGGCTACGTATTCGAGCCCGAGCCCGAGGACATCCTCGGCTATCTGCTTCCTCGCTACATCGAGGGGGCCGTCCTCCAGGGGATGCTCGAGGCAGCCGCTTCAGAGCACGCCGCTCGCCGCCGTGCGATGAAGGCTGCAACCGACAACGCCGACGAGCTCATCGGCAACCTCACCCGTGACTACAACCAAGCACGTCAAGCAGAGATCACGACCGAGATCATGGAAGTCATCGGTGGGGCCGAGGCCCTGTCCGACGCCGCCGAACACGAACTGAATGTCTAGGAGGAGCGACAGATGGCTGTAACTGAAGAGAGACTCACCAACGCGAGGGGCAAGGCCGAAGCGGATGGCCGGATCCTCAGGATCACCGGTCCCGTCATCGAGGTCGAGTTCCCTCCGAACGACCTTCCCGAGCTCGACTTCGCGCTGACCGTCGAGCGCACCGTCGGCGGCAAGACCGACACGATCACGGCCGAGGTCTCCCAGCACATCGGTGACAGCGTAGTCAAAGCCATCTGCATGAAACAGACGGACGGGCTCGTCCGTGGCGCCCCCGTGAAGAACACCGGGGCTCCCATCACCGTCCCGGTTGGCCCGAACACCCTCGGTCACGTGTACAACGTGCTCGGCGAGCCGGTCGACGGTTCGACGATCCCCGCAGACACGGAGCGCTGGCCGATCCACCGTCAGGCTCCGCCCTTCGACGAGCTCGAGCCCAAGACCGAGATGTTCGAGACCGGCATCAAGGTCATCGACCTCCTCGAGCCCTACGTCCAAGGTGGAAAGATCGGGATGTTCGGTGGCGCCGGAGTCGGCAAGACCGTCGTCATCCAGGAGATGATCTACCGCGTCGCCGAGCAGCACTCCGGCGTGTCCGTGTTCGCCGGCGTCGGCGAGCGCACCCGTGAGGGCACCGACCTCCTCATCGAAATGCGTGAGTCCGGCGTGCTCGAGAAGACCGCTCTGGTCTACGGCCAGATGGACGAGCCTCCCGGTGTGCGTCTGCGTGTCGCTCTGTCCGCCCTCACGATGGCCGAGTACTTCCGCGACCGCGAGCACCAGGACGTGCTTCTGTTCGTCGACAACATCTTCCGTTTCGTCCAAGCCGGTTCCGAGGTCTCCACGCTCCTCGGTCGTATGCCTTCGGCCGTGGGTTACCAGCCCACGCTGTCCGAGGAGATGGGCGAGCTGCAGGAGCGCATCACCTCGACGAAGGGTCGCTCTATCACGTCGCTGCAGGCGATCTACGTCCCCGCCGACGACATCACCGACCCCGCACCGCACACGACGTTCGCTCACCTCGACGCGACGACGGTGCTCTCCCGGCAGATCTCCGAGCTCGGTATCTACCCTGCTGTAGACCCGCTCGACTCCACGTCGCGCATCCTCGACCCTCGGTACGTCGGTGACGAGCACTACAACGTCGCCCTGACCGTCCAGAGGATCCTGCAGCGCTACAAGGACCTCCAGGACATCATCGCCATCCTCGGTATCGACGAGCTGTCGGAAGAGGACAAGATCACCGTCCAGCGTGCTCGCAAGATCCAGCGTTTCCTCTCGCAGCCGTTCTTCGTCGCCGAGCAGTTCACGGGTATCCCGGGCAAGTATGTCGGCGTCGCCGAGACGATCCAGTCGTTCAAGGCCCTCGCGGAGGGTGAGTATGACCACCTCCCGGAGCAGGCCTTCTACATGGTCGGCGGCATCGAAGAAGCAGAGGCCAAGGCCAAGGAGCTCAACGAGTAGCTATGGCGACCCCTATGCAGGTATCGATCGTGTCGCCCGAAGAGGCGATCTGGGAAGGCGAAGCCGAGCTGGTCATCGCTCGCTCGCCCGAGGGCGAGTTCGGGATCATGTACAACCACATCCCGTTCCTAGCGGCCCTCGTCCCGGGTGCAGTCACTGTCGTCGCGGGTTCAACCCGCGAGGTCTTCTTGGTGACCGGGGGGTTTCTGGAGGCGAACGGTGACGGCGACACCTACCACGTGATCGTTCTCGCCGACGATGCCGAACCTGCCGGTCAGATCGACGCCGATGAGGTCAAGCGCAAGATCGAGGAGATGCGCAAGAGGGTTGCTGCCGATGATGACTCCGACCGGGCCGAGCAGCGCGGCGAAGCCGAGATGCGTGCCGCTCTTGCGAGCGTCGAAGTAGCCGAGAGCCGGGGCCAATAAGCGACTTTTCTAGATCCAGCTCGCTAGGCGACTCCAAACCAGAAAAGTTCGGATAGGAAGTAGCCATGGGGGAGCGTCCGGAGGGCCAGGGTCTGCGGAACCGGGTGTTCTGCTCGTCGTGTGGGATATCCGAAGCACGACGCCATGGGATCGTGCCGATGGGCTGGCAGGAGATGCCCGATGCGAATAACCGTCAGCTGGCCCTCTGTCCCGACTGCGTGCGCCGAAATCTCTGGCTGATCGAAGCTCGCCTGGACATCGACCCCGGGTCTGGCCTGTAACAGGTTGTCCAACCTCGAGCACGTCACGCGGAACGCCGCGCATTGGGGCCAACAGGCTGCGAACTATGTTGTTCGGGGTCGGCGCAACTGGGCCGGGGAACCTTCGTGGGGGATCTGGTCCATCCCGGAGACAGATGTTCACCTCCTTCCGGATCTTCGAGGGAAAGACGTTCTCGAAGCGGGCTGCGGGACCGCGTATGTTTCCGCGTGGGCCGCTCGCCTTGGCGGTAGGCCGGTCGGTCTAGATCCAACGCCCGAACAACTCGCCACCGCTCGATTACTGCAAGACGAGTTCGATATCCATTTTCCGCTCGTGGAGGGCGCCGCAGAGACCCTCCCTTTCCCAGATGGATCGTTCGATGTTGTCCTGTCCGAGTACGGAGCCGCGATCTGGGCGGACCCTTACCTTTGGATCCCGGAGGCGGCCCGCGTGTTGCGGCCGGGAGGCGAGCTGATGTTCCTGGGCAACGCCGCCCTGCTGATGCTTTGTGTGCACGAGCATGAGGAGGATGACCCCGCAGAAGAGATGCTGCAGCGCCCCTACTTCGGGATGTATAGATTCGAATGGCCCGGTGATGACTCGGTCGAGTTTCACCTCCCTCACGGCGACATGGTCCGTTTGCTCCGGTCGAACGGCTTCGAGATCCTGGATCTCGTCGAGTTACGACCTGGGGACGAGCAGTCGACCTCATACCCGTTCGTGACGAAGGAGTGGGCGCAGCGATGGCCCACTGAAGAGGTTTGGAAGGCGCGGAAGGTCTAGGTGAGTGCCTCGGTCGCTGCCGACAAGCGCTGTTCCTCGAGTCCGGCGATCTGTTCCTCGGCCCGTGCGATCAACTTGTCGAAGTCCGTTATCGCCAAACGCGAGTCATGATCGGCGACCCGCTTCAACGACTTCCAAAGCGAGAGTTTGCCCGTAACGCCGAGCTTCAGGCCCTCGAGCTCCCACAGTCGGCTGAGGGGTGAATAGCCTGTCAACTGCCCGTTCAGCTTCAAACGGCCGGCTTTCTCCGCCATCCAGGCTCCCGCTACCTTCAACTTGTCGTTGGCGATCCCGAGCGACTCCATGATGCGTTCGAGTTCGACCTTGTCCTCCTCGATGCCTTGGACCAGATCCCTCAGGAACGATTCGTAGACCGTTCCCACGTTGTTCTTCGCCGTGCGCCGCGCGAGTTCCAGACCCGCGGTTGATCCCGCGAGGTGGTCATTCAGATAGATGCCGAGCAATTTGTCATCCATGTCCGTTTGTTTGCCCATCGCGGGCATCGGGTAATCGCGCGTTAACGCGTTTTCGTTTGCGCGTTCAACGAAAGCGAGGTAGGAACATCGTTACTTCGATCGTCCGTATACACGGAGGGAGATCCATATGGCAGATGACAGAGGTTTAGTCGATCGAGCGCGTGAAGCGGTCGCCGACGTCACTTCGACGGCGGCGGACGCGGTAGCACCCGCCAGATCTGATTCGGGACCGATCGCTGCTGCGCGTGGTGCTGTGGCCGGGACCGCCCGTGTGGGCGCGGCAGTAGCTCGTCCCGCCCGCAAGAAGGCGACCGGCAGGAAGAAGGCGACCGGGCGCAAGAAGACGACCGGAAAGAAGTCGACCGCTCGCAAGTCGTCGGGCGGTCGGAAGAAGACGACGGGCGGCAAGAAGTCAACGGCCCGCAAGTCCCCGGCCCGCAAGAAGTCCACGGCTCGGAAGTCGCCAGCTCGCAAGAAGTCCACGGCCCGGAAGTCCCCGGCCCGTAAGAAGAGCACTGCCCGTAAGTCAACCGGCGGCCGCAAGAAGACGACCGGCAGGAAGAAGTCCACAGCTCGGAAGTCGCCTGCACGCAAGAAGACGACCGCGGCCCGTAAGAAGAGCACCGCTCGCAAGTCGACGGGCGGACGCAAGAAGTCAACGGCCCGCAAGTCCCCGGCTCGTCGAACCAAGTCGACTGCTAAGAAGGCAACCCGGCGGACCAAGTCCACGGCGAAGAAGGCCACCCGCCGGACCAAGTCGACGGCTAAGAAGACGGCTCGCAAGGCAACCCGCGGCGCGCGGAAGACCGCTGCAGGTGCGAGAGCCGGGGCGAGAAGCGCCGCGAAGGGAACACGTCGCACAGCTCGTCGTTCGGTCGGTTCGGCGAAGTCGGCCGCAAAACGCACGGCAGCTAACAAGTCAACCCGCCACCACTGATCCCAGGCAAGATCCAAGACAAGGGCGGTCCCTTCGGGGGCCGCCCTTCCTCTTTACTATGGCCACCATGAAGTCCTACGTGGTCGAAGGCCGCACCCCTCTGACCGGTGAGGTCCAGATCAGCGGTGCGAAGAACGCCGCTCTCAAGATCATGGCGGCATCCCTCATGGTCCCGGGAGAGGTCGGGCTAACCCGGGTCCCCCGTATCACCGACGTCCATCTGATGTCTGAGGTTCTGACGCGCCTGGGGGCAAGGGTCGACATGCAGGGTGATCGCCTCACGATCGATTCGTCTGGGGAGATCCTGGAGGAGACGCCATACGACCTGGTCACGAAGATGAGAGCTTCGATCCAGGTTCTCGGCCCTCTCCTGGCTCGGCTGGGGCGTGCGCGCGTAGCGATGCCCGGCGGCGACGCGATCGGATCCCGCCCGATCGACCT
>JAXDJQ010000158.1:0-10067 GCA_034667565.1 Actinomycetota bacterium | reverse complement strand
GCCGATCCCCGAGGACCTGATGGCAAGCGTCTTCAAACGCTACGAAGCCGGCAAGGTCGACCGCAACATGATCGACTTCGAGGATCTACTCGAGCTCACGATCCAACTGTTAGATCGCGAGCCGTGGGTGGTCGAGGAGTTCCAAGCCCGTTACAACGCATTCACCGTCGACGAGTACCAGGACGTCAACCTGCTTCAGGAGACCTTGCTACGCGCGTGGGTGGGCGAACGAGATGACCTGTGCGTGGTCGGCGACGACTACCAATCGATCTATGGGTTCACCGGAGCCACCCCCGACTATCTATTAGAGATGCCGCAGCGTTACCCCGGCACCAAGGTCGTGCGCCTAGAAAAGAACTATCGCTCGACCCCCGAGGTGCTGGAGATCGCGAACCGCCTGGTCCCGAAGCTCGGGGGGGCCGAGAAAGTCTTGGTTGCGGCGCGCCCTTCCGGTCCGGAGCCGAGCTTGCGTCAGTTCTCTACCCCAGCCGGAGAGCTGAGTGCGATCGTCGAGAAGATCAACACCTTGCACGATGAAGGACTTGCCTACGAGGACATGGCGATCCTCTACCGGGTCAACTTCCGCTCGGAAGACTACGAAGAGGTCCTCGCCGCGGAGGCCATCCCCTATCAGGTCGCCGATGGCGCGTTCCTGTCGCGTGTAACGGGACGCAACATGATGGCCGCCCTCAAGCGATCGAAAACGATCGACATCGCAGCAGAGGTACGCAAGATCGCGGTGCGAGCCGGATATATATCCGAGCCACCGGACGACCTCGGGGACCAAGAGATCACCCGCCAGAACGACCTCGCGCGATTCATTGCACTCGCCGAAGAATTCGATGACGGGACCAAGACCGCAGCGGATTTCGTCGCCGACATCGAGAAGCGGTTCGGCGGTGACGGACAGGGCCGCGGTGTGAACCTCCTTACCCTCCACCGTGCGAAGGGCCTCGAATATGCCTGCGTTTTCCTGCCCCGGGTCGAGGAGCACGAGCTCCCGTTCCGCCGTTCCCGGAGCCACGAAGCGATAGCGGAGGAACGACGACTGTTCTACGTGGGCTTGACGCGCTCTAAGACGCACCTTGCGGTCAGTTGGGTCCAGGACGGCAAACGGAAGGCCTCGGCCTTCGTCCGCGAGCTTCAGGGCGACAAGGTGACGCGGACCGGTGATTCCGGGATAAGCGCCCGGATGCCGATCAAGGACGTCATCCCGGCGGCTATCGGTCTCTTCGTCGAGCTGAACGGTGGCTTCTGCGGGACCGTTGTCGAGATCGGTCCCGAAGAGGCAACGATCGAGCTCGAAGGTGGCGCGCAGATCGGGGTCGCGTACGGCGAACCGGTGACGTCGCTCGGCAAGACGATGCCCCTGGGCCCCGCGTTCACGGAATCAGATGGCGTGATGAAACAACTGAAAGCGTGGCGACTCGAGCGGGCCAAGGCCGACGAGGTTCCTGCGTATGTGATCTTCCACGACACGACGTTGCAGGCGATAGCAGAAACAGGACCGAGCGACCTCGACGAGCTCGCCCAGATATCCGGTGTCGGTCCATCGAAGTTGGAGAAGTACGGAGCCGAGGTACTAGCGGTACTCGGCTCCACCCTCGTCACCAGCTGATGTCCACGCAGGTCGCCACGGCACGACGCGTCGGAGCCTTCTCGTCCCGTGACTGGTTGCTCCTGTCAGCAACGGCACTGATGTGGGGATCGTCATTCGTCTGGATCGAGGTCGCCCTCGAGCACTTCTCCCCATTGTTCATCGGGATGCTGCGAACGATCTTCGGGATCTCCACCCTCATGCTGTTCCCCAAGGCCCGCGCCAAGGTCGATCGAAGCGCCTATCCGATGATCGCCGCGGTGGGCGTGTTGTGGATGGGAGCACCGTTCTTGCTGTTCCCGATCGCGCAGCAGTGGATCGACTCATCCGTCGCTGGGATGATCAATGGTGGCGTTCCGATATTCGCCGGAGCGACCGCAGCGATCATCCTGCGCAAGCCCCCCTCGGTCCTCACTTCGATCGGTATCGCTGTCGGGTTCCTCGGCGTCCTTGCGGTTGGGTTGCCCTCCGTAGAGGGCGCGGATTCCAGTGCGCTTGGCGTGGGACTCGTGTTGCTCGGCACGATCATGTACGGAGTAGCGCTGAACCTGGCGGCCCCGTTGCAACAGCGCTACGGAGCGTTACCCGTGTTGCTGAGGGTGCAGTTCGTCGCCTTTGGCGTCACGTTGATCCCGGGCCTTTTCGGCCTGGCGCACTCGGAGTTCGATATCGCGAGCTTCGCTGCCGTGATCCCGCTTGGATGTTTCGGAACCGCACTGGCCTTCGTATGCATGACGATCCTCGTGGGGCACGTCGGCCCGGCCCGAGGATCGGTGACCATCTATTTCGTGCCGGTCGTTGCGATCGTCCTCGGTGCCGTCTTCCGGAGTGACGCCATCTCGCCGGTCGCCCTGACCGGGACCGCTCTGGTGCTTCTCGGTGCCTTCCTGGCCAGCCGGGCCCAGGCGGCTCGCTAGCGGCTCGGGCCGCCCCACCACCCCCCAAGTACCCGCGCGTGGAGGAAGCGGACAAAGAGGGTCGAACCTGTTACTTCATGACCTCAAACCGCGCCCCCCGTCGTCTCATGACTGCCCTGCTGGCCCTTGGGCTGGCAGCCCCGGCCCTGTTAGGCCTGTCCCCCGCCCGGGCCGATCAACCCGCACCCATCCCCGGTGGCGCCAAGTGCGTCAAGGGCATGGCCGACATCTACCCGTGCAAGGACATCGACCTTGTCTCGATCGTTGGAGCCGAGGTCATGGCCAGCGCCGGCATCGCCGACGTCCAGGGTTGGGTGGACCCCGAGACGAAGAAGGAGTACGCGGTCCTCGGCTCGACCGACGGCGTTCAGTTCCTCGATGTCTCCGATCCCGAGAAGCCCGTCTATCTCGGCTCGATCCCCGTGAAGGCTCCCGGTGGGGTACTTATCTGGCAAGAGATCGTGATCCTCAACGACACCGCCTACATCGTGTGTGACTTGGATCCGTGCGGCTTGCAGATCTTCGACCTCACACGTTTGCGCACGCCGCTGGCTCCCCGGTGGACCCCAGACGTCGTAGTCCCGATCGGGGCGGCTCACTCGATCGACGGCAACCCCGACACGAACCACATCTTCATCAACGGCCCCGGGGTCGTCGTCGGGACGCCGTTGATCTTCGACGTGAGCGTTCCTCTTGCACCATCCCCCGTCGGAGTGATTGGCGACGACGGCTACACGCATGACTCCCTGTGCCCGACGTATCACGGCCCGGACAAAGCCCACAAGGGCCACGAGGTTTGCTTCAACTTCAACGAGGACACCATCACCATCTACGACGTTACGAACAACCCGATGCAGCCCGAGCAGCTGTCCCGCACCACCTACGAGAACGCCAACTACGTGCACTCGGGCGCATTGACCAAGGACCACACCACGTTGATCTCGACCGATGAAGAGGATGAGGCCACGCTGGGGATCCGTTCCACCCTCTACATCTGGGACGTGAGCAAGCTGGATGCGCCGAAACTCATCGACACGTTCGTCGCCAAATCGGGAACCATCGACCACAACGTCTACTCCGAAGCGGACGCCCTGTACCACTCGAACTACGTGAACGGCTTCCGGATCCTCGATCTCAAGAACGCGCACAAGGGCAAGCTCAAGGAGGTCGCATGGTTCGACACCGTGCCGACCTCGGACGCACCGGACTTCAACGGCGCCTGGGCCGTCTACCCATACCTGCCCTCGGGCAACGTGCTCGTCGGCAACATGGACGGCGGCCTTTTCATCGTCCGCCCCGAAGCCAGCGTCTTCAAGAGCCTCGGAGTCAAGCGCTAACCGTCTCTTCGCTCACCTCTACGGAGTTCGTACTGCTTGTCCGTTAGTGAACGGTTGATAGTACGGTGAAAACTTCACTCAAACAGGTGGGCGGCGATCGAGATGTTCTTCCGGCAGGCACGATCTGTGCCACTTCTCCTGGTCCTTCTCCTTGCCATCCTCATCGTGCCGATGCCTCGTCACAACCACACCCGTAATCCCCGCGTAAGTGAAGAGGCGATGTTCGCGGCCGAGAAGCGGGTCGGATCGCTCACCGCTATCGATGCCCTTGCCCAGGTGGTTCCTTCGGAGACCCAGTCAGACGGATCCTTCGTGTGGAAGTCGCGAGCGGTTTCGAACCAATCTGACTACGGCGAGCCCAGCATCGACCTTGACCACAAGGGCGGCATCTATGTCGTCGCGCCCGGTGGTCTCGGCGTGCAGATGTGGAAATCGTTCGACAAAGGTGCGACGTTCGATTATCAGGAGATCGCATCGACGAACGGTGGGGGCGACTCCGAGATCGAGTTCAACCTCAATGACGTGGGTTTCACCGCCGATCTCGAGCTATCCGACTCCATGGTCACACGGTCCCCGGACCGTTTCACGGAGGTCATGGACCAGCAAGAGGTAGGGGTGGAGCAGGACCGTCAGTGGCTCGGTCACCGATGCAACAAGCACATCTACCTCGTGTACCACGACCTCTCTATCGAAGCCGAGGTCATGAACCAGTCGAGGGACGGCGGCAAGACCTGGGACATGGCGCCGACCCCGATCGGTCCTTCCGGCAGCGCACCGGGTGACCAGGACGCCGATATCGCGACCGACACTGGGGTCAACACGTTCTCCGGTCCGGTAGCTGTGAACCAGAAGAACGGAGACATCTACGTCGTCTACGCGATCTCGACCACCGAAGGAAACGTGACGACCGGGGTGCCTCCATTCGGTCAGCCTCAGCAGATCGTGGTTGGGGTCTCGCATGACAAGGGAGCCAGCTTCGAGCTCCATCTGGTTCAGGGCGGAGAGAACGGAGCGCTGGCGGGATTGCTTTTCCCCTGGATAACGATCGACAAGGCAGGCAACGTGTACGTCTCTTATGCCCGCCGCGACACTGAGACCGACCCGATCAACATCGAGATCCGCTACTCCAAGGATCGAGGGGACACGTGGAGCGATCCCTATGTGGTCAACACCGACCGCACCGGGCATTCCCACATCTATTCGACGATCTCGGCAGGTGACACCGGAGTCGTAGACGTTGCCTGGTACACATCGAGCACGCCCGACCCGGCGAGCCCCGACAACGATTGGTTCGTCGATTTCGCGCAGGTGCGTAGCGCAAACACCGGTTCCCCTGACATCAAGCAGTCGCGCGTCTACTCAGAGACGATCCATCATGGAGACATCTGCCTAAACGGAACGCTGTGCGCGGTCGGCGGAGACCGATCGCTGCTGGACTTCTTCCAGGTCCAAGTTGGGAAGGACGGGATGGCAAACATCGCGTTCGCCAACAACGGAAGCCCCGATACGACGCAAAGGATCTGGTACTCCCGGCAGACCGGTGGTCCTTCGGCCGGCAACCCGATGCACGACATGCAATATTGCGGGGCATCCGCGGGAACCGGTGGTGGCACGAAGCTGCCCGGCCCCCAGGTGCACTTCCGAGTCTCGAATCCACGACCTCCTCGGAATGCCACGGTCAAGATGACCACCCGCTTAGGTCACTGCTCGGGGCACGAAGGCACCAGGGTCGAACTCCGCCAGAAGAAGCAGGGCCACTTCGTCGTCATACAGTCGAAGCGTGTGGGCGACTCGTGTCGTGCGGTCTTCAAGGTCGTCGCGTCGTTCGATCGCGGCGTGTTCAAGGCGACGTGGCCCAAACAGGACAACGACCACAGGAGAGGTAGGTCCGAAAGCAGGACCGTTACCACTCACTAGGACTTGCGGGCTTCACCTGCCATGAAGCGGCGGAGTTGAGAAGCTGCTTGTTTGCGCACCTGGTTCTGGACGATCGGAGTCCATCCGAGTAGAGCCCCGGTTGGGCCCAGGGCCATCCGCGTCCACGCGTAGAAGTTGAAGTTGTCGCGATGGGCCACGATCTTGCCGTCTTGGAACTGGAAGTTCGCATCGATCTTGTTGTGGACCCTGCGTCCCGTCTTCGGGAACGAGTAGATCGCTTCCCAGTGGGCAGAGCCATGTTGCTCGCCGGCGTCGATGTCCGAATAAGTCAGTTCGATCTCGTTGCCGCTGGTGCAGAACATGCGCCACATGGCGCGGGCTTGCTCCGCATCGAGATGAGGAAAGACCGGGTCGGAGAAGGTGGCCGTATCCGAATAGCTCGCCTCCATCGTGGCGTGGTCGCCCGTAGCGAAGGCCCCGTAGAACCGCTCGATCAGATCCTTGTTTGCCGCCATCTACCCACCGTAGTCCGGAAGAGGACTTAAGGTCCAGGGATGTGCAGATCTATCAAGACCCTGAGAACCGAACCAGACGTCACTCACGATGACATCGAGGCGGCAGCGCTGCAGTACGTGAGGAAGATCAGTGGTTTCCGCAAGCCGAGCCAGGTCAACCAGGCCGTGTTCGACGCCGCGGTAGCCGAGATCGCTGCAGCTACCGATCGCTTGCTCGACAACCTCGTGGTGCGTCAGCCCGTTTCAGCTGGCTGAGAGCTCCCGCTCGTAGTTGGCAAGGCCCTTTCGCATCGATGACTCGATGGGCTTGCCCCCTGTCAGCTTCATCATGCCGAAGATGATCCGGGACATGAAGGTGGTCGGCGTGCGCTCCCACACGGTGTGGATCTTGGAGCCGCCCCCGGGTCGCTCGGTGATCGTCGCCTCGACGTAGCTACCCGGGGTGCAGAAGTTAGCCTCCTCGACCGTCCAGCGGACCCAGCCCGGCTTCCATTCGTAGTGCTCCTTCGCCCAAACTTCGAGCGGACCCTGCTTGGTGCCTTCCCGGACATGGGCTTCGTTCTCGCCCACCGAATAGACCTCGTAATAGCTCGGCGTGATACCCGTCCACATCTGGGGGCGCCGCTCGGAGAAGTCGATCAGGGCTGCCACCACCTGGTCCGGTGACAGGGTCGACTCTCCGCCCATCTCGATCCGCATATCCAGCTCCTCTTCTGCCGCCTCTGGTGAAGCTAGACCCACCGGCAGCTCCTATCAAGGGCTCTCCCGTTACCAAGGTAGGCCCATCACGTTCTCCAAAGAAACACCCGAGCGAGAGGACTGAGATGTCGATGAAGACCTGGTCTCTGATCGCATGCACGCTTCTATTCGTGGGGCTAACGGCGCTCCCGGCCACTGCCCAGTCCGGCACCTGCTCGGGCATGACCGGGACCGTCGTCGGGACGGAAGATGCCGACACCCTGACCGGCACCGAGGGCGATGACGTGATCATCGGCCTTGGAGGCGACGACAAGATCGAGGGGCTCGGGGGCGACGACACGATCTGCGGCGACGACGGCATCGACCTGCTGAAGGGTGGATCGGGCAATGACTACATCGACGGTGGAGCCGATGACGATGCCGACTCGACCCTTGTCACCGTCAACGGCCAGCCTCTCGATCCGAACGCCGTCGAGGGCGGACTCGAAGGGGGGCCGGGCGACGATCACATCCTCGGTGGAGATGGCACCGATGTGCTGCGCGGGAACGACGGCTCCGACACGATCGAGGGTGGTTCGAGCGAGGGCGACACCGGTCCGGACTTCGCCTACGTGGTGGGCGGTCCCGGGGCCGACGACATCACGACGGCCGCGGGTGAGGACTACATCCGGGGCGGTGGGGGCGACGACACGATCGAAGCTGGTGGTGGCGACGACACGCTGTACGGACAAGGAGGCAACGACACGTTGCACGCCGGGAGCTCGGGCGAGCTGTTCAGCAGCGGCGAGTACCTCAAAGGTGGCGCTGGGGACGACATCCTCACTGCGGGCGATGGCGGCGATGTTCTGTATGGCAGCGCGGGCAGCGACACGTTGGATGCCGGCGCCGGTGACGACAACTTCGTGCGCGGCGGAGGCGGCAACGACAAACTGACGTCCGGAAGTGGCTCCGACTCGCTATACGGGGACGCCGGCAACGACGTGCTGCGCGCCGGCGAGGGAGAGAACTTCCTCCGGGGCGGTGGCGGCCGCGACAAGCTGACGAGTGGTAATGCCGATGACAGCCTCTACGGCGACGACGGGAATGATCGATTGTCGGCTCACGCCGGAAACGACTACCTCGTCGGAGGCAAGGGGCGCCACGACTTCGGCGATGGGGGTTCCGGGCAGGACGAGTGCCAGAGCATCGAGACTCGCTCGTCTTGCTGATCTAGCTGTCCCGGCCTCGCCGCTTCTAGTCACGCGACTTACCCCCGCGGGAAGCGGCGAGGCCCGGGCTACGTTGAACCAACTTCATGGCACAACAAAGCCCAGATCTCTCGTGGCAACCGTCTTTGTTCGGCGGCGAGCAGCCCGCGTTCGATCCGGCCTTCACCGGTATCGAGCGGATCCATCTCGACCCGACCGCGTGGGTGGACTGGCTCCCCGGCTGGGTTACGGGCGCCGACCGGTTGTTCGAAGAGATACTCGAGTTGCGTGACTGGCATCAGCGACAGCGCCAGATGTACGACCAAAAGGTACGGGAGCCGCGTCTCGTAGCACCGTGGAACCTGCATTCGGGTGAGGCTCTCGAGCCCGCGATCCTCGAAGACATCCGAGTCGCTCTCTCCGAGCGTTACGAGATCGAGTTCGACTCGGTCGGCTTCAACCTCTACCGGGACGGACGAGACTCGGTTGCGTGGCACGGCGATCGCATCAAGAAAGAGGTCGTCGACCCGATCGTCGTACTGGTCTCACTAGGCTTCCCGCGCAGGTTCCTGCTGCGACCGGTCGGTGGTGGGACCTCCACGACGTTCATGCTCGGCGCAGGTGATCTGTTGGTGACCGGCGGTAAGACGCAGCGAACGTGGCAGCACGCGGTGCCGAAAGTCGCGAAGGCGGGCCCGCGCATCAGCCTCGCCTATCGCCACGGCATGGATCCGAACGCCTACAAGCACAAGGAGATAGTCGAGACCCCCTAGACCGCGCGGAGGAGGCAGAGGTCGGCGCGGCCCCCGGCGATGATCGTGTTGGCGTGGTCGACCGTAGTGATGTCGCCAGTGGCGATCGTCGTGATCCTGGCTTCGTTGCGGATCCGGTCGGCGTAATGGGTCAGGTAGTAGGGGTCGTAGCGAGGGAAGTGCTTCGCGGTCGTCTGGCCCGCGAGGACCCGAACGAAGTCGCAACCGTGCTCCTTCAGGATCCTCACCGTCGCCACCGCGTCTGCGAGCGTCGTTCCTCCGGGGGCCCAGTCACTCGCGTTCAGGGCAACGCCGATGGGACCCGACCACTCCGCCTTGACGGCATCGAAGACCTCGAGGGGGTAGCGGAGGCGAGCGTCGAGCGCTCCCCCGTACTCGTCGGTGCGCTGGTTCGTAAGAGGCGAGATGAAACTCCCTAATAGATAGCCATGTCCCATGTTCAGCTCGACCATGTCGAAGCCCGACCCTCGGGTGACTCCGGTCGTGGTGACGAAGTCCTCGGTGACGTCGTCCATCTTGGTGCGGTCCATCTCGAACGGAACCTGGCTGCGAGTCGTGTACGGGATAGGCGATGCCGCGAGGAGTCCCCAGACCTCGTCTTCCGGCAAGGGGACATCGGCCATGCCCTTGCGGCCCCTAGTCGCCCCACGTGCGCCCGAGTGCCCGAGTGCCACCACGGTCGTCAGGTCGTTGTCTCCGAGCCAGCGCTTACCCATCTCGACCGAGGCGAGCCACACCGTGTAGGGGTTGATGCGCCCGTGCTCGGAGACCGCGACGAAGTCGGTGAACACCAGACCCGCGCCGGTGTTGACGGCGGCCTCGAGGTCGTGACCCGCCCGCACGGCGATCCGGTTCGGGATGGTCTTGCCACCTAGGGTCAGCGGAGCGAAGGTCGGAGGGGCCGCGATCGGGGTGGTCGTGAACCAGCGATCGACGGCCCCGACGAAGTGGCGGTCGCGCAGGCGGAGATCGTCATAGTCGATGCGTCCGCTCCGAGACAGCAGATGGAACGCGAACTGCAAGGGCTCCATGTGTTGGTAAAGCCGCGTGTTCTCGAAGTAGGTCTGACTCTGGCGAGCGGCCTCCTGGAAGCGCTCGACACGGGGCTTGCGATCGAGCTGGTACTCAGTCAGAGCCGCTGCGACCGTCTCTTTCGTGTCGAGG
>JAXDJQ010000157.1:0-5437 GCA_034667565.1 Actinomycetota bacterium | reverse complement strand
ATATCGAGTATCTCGCTAAGCGCCGTTGGCCAGCGGCCCAACAAACCGATGCAGCCCCACGACGCGATCTAGCCCCTTTGCTCATCGAGCGCATGAAGCGCGCTTCAGGAGCGCTTGTGATCGTCGCAGCCATCATGCTTCTCGGTTCGCTAGTGATGGGCTTCCTCTCTTTCGCCCTGCATCCCAACATCGTTGGCCGGACCGTTCTCTTACTGCTCACGGTCGTCGGACTTGGCGCCACAGCCTGGCTGATAACGCTCCTGGTCACGGGCGCGAAACGAGCCGCCCGGCTGCTTGAGGTTGTCGAGCACAATCCCGAGCGCATCGAGCGCATCTACGCAGGCAAAGTGCGGAACGTCGGGTTCCGCGCAGCACGCATGGACCCGCTGCCCCCACCCGAGTCTGAGAAGTTGAGCGAGTGGGGCGCCGGCGGCTGGTACGTCATCCTTACGCGCAGCGGATCGACGCGGCTGGAACGATTCTTCGGTCTGAACTTCGACAGTATTCGGGTTTCCCGTGATGAGGTGCTCCCGCTGCTGGATTGGCTGCGCGCGAAGGCACCATCCGCGGCGGGTCCCCCAGATCGTGCGCTTTAGGTGACGCCCGGGCGCGTCCACTGCGGCACCGGTCGACCGCCGCCTCTGGCCCCTATCAGCGCTCCGTGCTCGTCGGTGCGCAAGACGGAGTGGGTCGGCAACTGTGGCCATCCCTCGGGCGAGTCCTCCCATTCCTCCCGACGCCCGTACGCGGTCATGTCGAGCAGGGCGAACGACGAGCTCAGCACCTCGTCACCTCGACCGGTCGTCCAGTACGTTAGGTAGATCTTTTCCTCCTGTAGCAGGTAGCAGGAGATCCGGCCGGCGACGCCCACGGTGGGATGGTCGAGGTGGGCGTTCGAGTACCACGGCACCGTGTAGCCCATGAAGTCGCGGAATGCCGTGATCTCTTCGTATGGCCCATCGCCGAGGATGGCGAAAGTGATCCCGTTGGCGTTGAGGTAGGCCGCGTCGTCTGCATCTCCCATGTTCCAGATGTTCCTGGTGCAGCCCTCACACTGCTGCTCCCATGGCTTGCCGTCGTGGAACATGTGGCTGTAGATGATCAGCTCGTTGCGTCCTTCAAAGACATCGCGGAACGGGATCGGGCCGTCGGGACCGATGACGGTGGTGCCGGGCGGCACCTCTGTCATGGGCAGACGGCGACGGGCCGCGGCGATCTCGTCACCCGCGCGGGTGTGCGCCTTCTCGCGCGTGCGCAGCTCGAGAAGCTGACGCTCGAAGTCGTTGTGGTCGGTGGCGGGCGGGCATGGGGTGGTCATGGTTTCCTCCATCACATCGACTGGTAGGCGCGAAGAGACTCATCGATTAGACCGAATCCTGAATGGAAACTCATCGCTTTACCCTCACGGCTGGAACCTTTACCGCCGACCGACCCTCTAATGGAGGCAACCACACCTTAGGAGGCGAGATGAAGAGGTGGCTTTCGATCCTGTCAGGGCTACTACTTCTGACCACCACCGTCCCCGCCACTGCCGACCCGGGCCACGAGCGCCCGAAGATCACCACCTTAAGATTCGCCCACCCACCTGTGAAAGCCGGGATCGACGAGGTCCTGATCGTGACCGCCCACGACCCCGACTCTTGGATCTACGAGGTCCAAGCTCGTTGGGAAGATGAGAACCACAACGGTGGCGCGTTGTTCGCCAACACCTTCTGCCTCCAGGACCCCGATTACAGCGACCCGGGAACGCCGGCAAAGCTGAAGCTTCCGGTGCAGTTCGAGCACCCCGGTAGGTACCACGTGGAGGTTCGAGCGCTATCGGCATACAAGTGTCGAGGCGGGAGCAGCGAGAAGAGCTCCCGTACGGTGGAGATGGACGTCATGGTGAGCGATCCACTCAAGACGGCAACCGATCCCGATGACTCCTTGGGGGTGTTGGACATCTCGTCCATCGATCAGACCCAGGAGCCGTCCGAAACCTCAGTCACGACAGAGATCGTGCATCGGGTCACGATGTTCGACAGTTGGGGCAACGACGCGCTCGCAGGTGACTCGTATATGGAGATGTGGTTCGACCTTGATAGCGACCCTTCGACGTTCGAGCGGGTTCTCACCATCGACCTGGATGAGCAAGACGGAACCCTACGCGCCTCGATGCTCGATTCGAACTCTGGACAAGGACGCGGTTACGCAGCTGTAACGCGACCAGATGGGAACACGCTCGAAGTGCGCATGCCTCCTTTGTTGCTGAAGAAAGGGTTGCGGAGCTATCGGTGGTACGTGAGTGTCAACGACAGCGCGCAGGCTCCCTGCCTACCCGAGGATCCTTGCTCGGACATAGCACCCGATTCGGCACTCATGCGGCACCGTCTCTAGATATTTGGTCAGGTCACGAACGAGGTTGACTTGATCAATCCTCGGGGAGCGCAGCAAAGGCCTTCTTCGTTGCCCTGTACCAACCCATACCTTTGATGGGGTTCTTCCATCGGCCCTTCATCGCTTCCAGGGCGCTCTCGTGCGCGGCATCGCCGCCAGCGACCGCCTCCTTAAGATGCTTGTCTTGCGCTTTGATCACCTCATCAGCCGTTTCTCCATGGAACGCGGTGTCGCATGGTCCACCCATCTGTTTGCACGTCATCGTTTTCATGGGCTCACCTCCCTCCGAAGCGTAGCGTCATCGTCTGTCTGGGCCTTGATCGTCCTGCCTTCTGGTTATCAAGCGCCATGAGGCACATGATGAGCTATGGAAGAAAGGCAGGTGCTTGGAAGGATCGGCCGAGCCCTTGGCGCCGGGCTATTGGTGATCGCAGCGCTTCTGTACCTCCAGTTCGCTCTTCAGGCATTGTTCGCCGCTCCGATCCAAGCGATCCTCGTGCTGATGGGAGCAGTCGCGTTCGGAGCAGCCACGGTTCGCTTCATCCGGCATCAGGACGTCGCCCAGATGTTGTTCGTTGGGACGTTGCCATTGTTCCTCTTCAGTCTTGCGACGATGTTCATCTACTCGGACGAGAGTCCTGTATTCGCGGTCATCTTCGGGGTTGCCCCTGCGCTGTCTGGGACTTCGCTGCTGCTAGCGCGGAGGGGGTCCGGAACCGATCGAAGGCCGCAGGCGATCTAGTTAGGGTTTCTCCGCAACTAAACGTTCGATGATGCCCGCATGAGAGAGCTCGTTCTCTTTGAACGAGAAGCCAGCTTCTCGCACCGCGATCGCCGGCCGGCGCGTCAGATGCTCACCTTCGATGCGCTTCGAGAAGAATTCGATGAATCGCTGCAGCCAGAAGATCGGTCTCACAGAACTCCCTATGTGATCCACGAGGATCATCCTGCCGCCAGGTTTGAGAACCCTTTTCATCTCGGAGATGCTGCGCCTGACGTCGGGGATGTTGCATAGGGAGAAGGTGCAGAGCACCGTGTCGAAATAGGCGTCGGGGAAGGGCAATTCCTGCGCGTCGCCCACCTTGAGCTCAGCACGTCGCCCGAGATCCTCGGTTCTACGAACTGCCAGCTCGAGCATCTCGGGACTCAGGTCGATCCCAGTGAGCTCAACCTCGGCGGAGTAGTGGGGGAGGTTCAGACCCGTCCCAACTGCGACCTCCAAGGTTCGTCCACGTGCGCGCGAGCAGGCCCAGGATCGATGGTCGGTGCCGAAGACCCTTCGTTCGAAGAATCCGATCTGCTTGTCGTACTTGGCAGCGTTCTTGGCGTAGGCCCGCCGCCTCAGATCATTAGCGCGGGCTCGTTCCTCTTGGGTGGCGCCTTCGTAGTCCATGTCGTCGGGCTTAGCTGCGGTCTCCGGGTACTTTGCCCTTCACGTCGTCGTAGGCGACCTCAGCTGGTGCGTCGGCTGGTGCATAGATCAGGTCTAAGACACCGGTCTTGAATGTTTCGGACGCGACCAGCGTTAGTGGGACAGAGGAAGCACCTTCGTCGAACAGCTTCATGCCCTTGCGCACCGCGATCGGATGCACCAGAAGGTGAAGCTCGTCGAGCAGCCCCGCGTCGAGAAGCTGGCGCACGACGGAAGGCGAGCCGCTCATGGCGATGTTGCCATCGCCTTCCTCGGCCTTGAGCGTCGTGACGCCCTCGATCAGGTCTCCCTTGAGTAGTTCCGAGTTACGCCACGTGAAGTCGAGATCTTGATGAGAGACAACGACCTTCCTAGCGTCTCCGAGGCTCTTGGCAAACTCGGCGTCTTCTTCTCCTGCAAGCTCCCGGTCGGGCCACGCCCCGGCGAAACTGTCGTAAGTCTTGCGGCCGAGAAGGAATGTGTCGGCGTCACCCATGACGCGTCCGACCGCGGCCCCCATCTCATCGTTGAAGTAGGGGAAGTGCCACTGGTCCGGGGCTTCGACGACGCCATCGAGCGAGATGAACATGCTTGCGATGATCTTCCTCACTGGGTTCCTCCTGCGAAGTAGTCGAAAGAACGTTGTTACTTACTAAGACGGAACCGCGCCCGAGAACTCATCGCGGCGACTGGAAGTTACGCCATCCGATCTGGTTCGGCGCAGGGGACAGGTCACAACGCGGATGGGAGCCCAAGGACTCCTCGAACCACCCTTTCAGCGAGCAACTCATCGAACGGAACCTGGCCTGCAAGATTGATGACGAGCCCTTCAACGCCTCCAAGCACACCCATCGCGAGTACCCGCGGCGGCGGGCCCGGCGGGATCAGTCCGGCGTCTCGACCCCCCTCGATCAGCCGGGCGAACTCGGCGACGACGCGTCGCCCGGCATCTTCGATGGCTCGCCCGACCGGGTGGTCCTGACCACTGAACTCGACACTCAAGACCATATGAACCCGCGCGATGTCACGACGGCAGAAAACCGCGTGATTCCGGGCCACCGCGATGAGGGCCTCGACGGGATCATCAGCATCGGAGATCAGGGGAGCCATGACGGGCCACCAGGTCTCTTCGACCCAGGCGACCACGGCAAGGGCGAGCTCCTCCTTGCTTGCGAACTGGTGGTACAGCGCCCCGCGGCTATAGCCGGCCTCGGCGGCGACGCGTTCGAGCGTTAGAGCGCTATAGCCGTCCTTGGAGAAACCGCGGGCGGCGGCTTCGAGCAGGGCACCGCGGGTCCTGGCGCGGCGCTGGGCCTGGGTGGGCCGGGCTCGCGCTGACGTTACTCCCATATGCGGTTACATACGTACATGTATGTATAGTAGTCCATCGAACCCACAGATCCGGGCACCTCAGGAGGACCGATCGAATGGCGACCTATGCGGCGGATGGGGTTGACCGAGAGGCATCGCGTTGGACCGCGGCCCGGATATTCATGGCACTTGGGGCGGTCGTGCATCTGCCCTTAGGCATCATCGGGTTGCTCTATGACCAAACCTTTCCGGTGGGAGCGAACGCGGCGGCGCAGGCAGGATCCCATCAGATCTTCGGGGTTCTCGAGACGAACGGATGGCATTCGCTTGCCGCCTTGG
>JAXDJQ010000156.1:0-7039 GCA_034667565.1 Actinomycetota bacterium | reverse complement strand
GAAGCAGGTCATCGACGGCTCCGGCTTCCATTCGGTGACGGAGTTCGCCGTCTACGTCCTGAGAGACCTCGTGTCCCATCACGGTCGGGGACGGGACCCGACGGGCCTGCTACGGGCGACCAACGCGGAGGGCGAGGTCCAGCCCCTCTCCCCCGACGAGATCGAGGCCATCCGCACACGCCTGGAGTCCCTGGGCTACCTGTAACCGCCCTGGGTATGGCTCGGGGGTGTCCCCGCAGGGTGCTTAGAAATTGTCAGACATTCGTCACAGATTTGTTGTGCCGGGGTCGGCCGCCGAATGTCTGACAATTTCCCATGCACCCGGAGGGGACACCCCCGAGCCCGTCCCAGGTATCGGAAGCGGGACACCCCCAAGCCCGATCCCAGGTGACCTACCGCCTGCCCGGATACACTCTCGCCCTCTGATGCGGGCAGAAACATCCACGACCAGCAACGGTCACCTCGTCGTCATCGACAACGTGCGGAAGAGCTTCGGCTCGAACGTCGTGCTCGATGGGGTGAGCCTCGCCATCGACAAGGGCGAAGCAATAGTCGTCGCAGGACCTTCCGGTTCCGGGAAGTCCACGATGCTGCGCTGTATCAACGGTCTCGAGACAGTCGATTCCGGCGACATCACGTTCGACGGTCGCTCGATCCCCAACGCAGGCAAGGGCATCTACGGTCTCCGTGCCGACATGGGCATGGTCTTCCAGAGCTTCAACCTGTTCCCGCACAAGACGGTCCTGCAGAACATCACCTTGGGTCCCACCGAGGTGAAAGGTGTGTCGGACGAAGAGGCTCGCGACCGCGCCACGACGCTGCTCGAGCGGGTCGGCATCCCGGAGAAGGCAGAGCAGTACCCGAACGATCTGTCCGGCGGTCAGCAACAGCGCGTTGCGATCGCCCGGGCCCTTGCGATGGAACCGAAGCTGATGCTCTTCGACGAGCCGACATCGGCACTCGACCCCGAGATGATCCGAGAGGTCCTCGACGTCATGCGCGATCTCGCGCGCGATGGCATGACGATGATCGTGGTCACGCACGAGATGGGCTTCGCCCGCGAGGTATGCAACCGGATCGTCTTCATCGACGAGGGAGTGATCGTCGAAGAGGGTCCACCCGACGAGTTCTTCAACCATGCGCAGAGCCAACGCGCGCGCGACTTCGTGGACAAGATCCTGCATCACTGATCGGTGGTTGTTAGGTCCGTAAGGAAAAGGAAGGGGCCGCACAGAAGCGGTCCAGAAAGGGGGAAGTGCATGAGAGGTTTCCGTAGATGGCGGTGGGCAGTTGCCGCCCTGTCGGTCGTGGCCCTGCTTGGGGTCGCGTGTGGTGACGATGCAACGGACACCGGAGATGGTGGCGACACCGCGCAGGAGGATTTCCCTGCAGACTCGACGATGGCCAAGATCGTCGAGAAGGGCGAGATCGTCATCGGTGTCAAGTTCGACGTACCTCCGTTCGGCTTCGAGAACCCGCAGTCCGGTGAGGTCGAAGGTTTCGACGTCGACCTCGGCACCGCGATCGCGGACCGTCTCGGCGTAAAGCCCAAGTTCATCGAGGCGATCTCGGACAACCGCATCCCGTTCCTTCAGGACGGAACGGTCGACCTGATCCTGTCCACGATGACGATCACGACCGACCGCGACGCCGACATCGACTTCTCGAACCCGTACTTCATCGCGCACGGTCGTACGGCTGTGTACGAGGGTTCCGACGTCGCTGGGCCCGAGGACCTCGGTCAGGGCACCCGCACCTGCACGGCCTTGGGTTCGACCTACGAGACGACGATCATCCCGAAGGTCGCTCCGGACACGAAGATCGAGGCCGTCGACGCCTACTCCGACTGCGTGGAGCTGCTGCAGAACGGTGCGGTCGACGCTGAGATCACCGACAACATCATCCTGGCCGGACAGAAGGCTCAGGACGACAAGATCAGCCTCGTCGGTGACGACCTCACGACGGACCCGTACGGCATCGGCATCCCCGATGGCGAGACGGACATGCAGGAGTTCGTCAACTCCGTGCTCGACGAGATGTTCGGCAACGGAGAGTGGGAAACGATCTACGACAAGTGGGTCGGTAGCGTCACAGGTGAAGAGCCCGAGATCCCCGCGGACTGGGGTTCGCTGGAAGACGCGCTGAAGAACTACCCCTGCGTCGAGCGTTGCGACGGCTAGTCGTAGCCCTCTACTAAGGAACTAAGAACAGATGGCTGAACTGTGGGAGGTGCTGACGAGGCACCTCCCACAGTTCGCGTCTGGGCTCTGGGTCACCGTCAGGGTCGTTGCGTTGAGCTTCGTGATCGCGATGGTGGTCGGTACCGTCGTTGCCGCTCTCCGGGTGCAGCCCATCAAGTGGCTGCAGCGGGTTGGCGTCATCTACGTCGAGACATTCAGGAACATCCCCTTGCTCGTCCTGTTGATCATCTCCTTCGCCGGGGTGCGACGGATGGGCATCGATATCAACCGCTGGGTGGCAGGTTGTTCGAGCCTGGGTCTCTACACGGCCGCTTACGTAGCCGAAGCGATCCGTTCGGGGGTGTTCGCCGTTGGCAAGGGTCAGATCGATGCGTCCCTCTCCCTCGGCTTCACCTACAGCGACACGTTGCGGAAGATCGTTCTGCCCCAGGCCTTCCGCACGGTGATCCCGCCCCTTGGCAACCTCATCATCGCCATGATCAAGAACTCGGCCGTCGTTGGGGTGTCGCTGATCGCCCTGAATGACCTCCTCAAGGAAGCCCGGCTGATCAACTCGAACACGAACCAGACGAACGAGATCTTCTTCTGGGCTGCGGTCGGCTTCCTGTTGTTGACCGTGCCAGCGACCTTCGCCGTGCGTTACCTGGAGCAGAGGTTCGTGATCAAGCGATGAGCTACATCTTCGATCCCGATAACTGGCGCTGGCTAACGCACGAGAACAACTTCATGTTCCTGTTCCAGCACTTCATGAACAACCTGCTGCTCGCGATCCTCGCGATGGTGTTCTCGTTGATCCTCGGTCTCGGTTTGGCCCTGCTGCGGCTTTCCAAGAACAAGGCGGTCAGCAAGATCGCGGGGGCATGGGTCGACGTGTGGCGGAACCTGCCCCTGATCTTCATCCTGCTGTATCTCTTCCTCAACCTGCCGGACTCGCTGAAGAAGGCGTACGTCGATGCGATCCCCGCGTTCTTCCCCGAGGTGATGCACGAGTCGTTCTTCCTCGCGGCCATCCTGGGACTCACCCTGTACAACTCGGCAGTGTTCGCAGAGATCATGCGGGCCGGCATCCAGAGCCTCGAGCGGGGACAAGGTGAGGCCGCTGCCGCCCTTGGTCTCCCCTACTGGAGAGCGATGCGCTTGATCATCCTTCCGCAAGGCCTGCGGCGGATGGTGCCGGCGACGGTGTCGCAGCTGATCACGTTGACGAAGGACACGTCGTTGGTCTCGATCCTCTCGATCCAAGAGGTGATCAACGGCGGCCAGATCATCGTGAACACCGCCGGCAGTCCATTCATCGATCCGGGGGGGCCAAAGGCTCCCGTCCTGCATGTGTTCATCGTGGTCGGCGCGATGTTCGTCGTCTTCAACCTCGCGCTGTCGCGCCTGTCGCGTCGCCTCGAGATCAGGGAGCGGGCGAGGACCGGAGTGACTACCCAGCGGGTCACCGGCCTCGAGGATCAGGTCGCTCTAGAAGCCGACGTCACCTAGTCTGCAGTGATGCTCAGAAGGTTCTTGGTTCTCGTTTGCGCGCTGTCCCTGCTGGGGGCCTGCGTTCCGCCCGAGGAGAGCAACGACAAGATCAAGCGCTACGACCCCGAAGAGAACATCATGGGTCAGATCCAGGAACGCGGTGTGCTCCTGATCGGCGTCCCGGTGGACTATCCACCGTTCGCCATCCTGGACGACGATGGAGTGAAGGGATTCGTGGTCGACCTGGGGAACCTCGTTGCCGAGGCCCTCGGGGTGAAGGCCCAGTTCATCCCGGCCCCGAACCGCGTGCTGCTCGACATGGTCTATTCGAACCCCAAGACCTGCGCCGAGGAGACCGACGCCGACCTCGTGTTCCCGATGGTGCCGATCACCGAAAAGATGCTCGCCGGATACACGTTCACCGATCCGTACTGGGTGGGCCACACGAGGTCACTGCTCGACGGCGACACCGAGGTGGAGCAAGGGCCCGATGTCGATCTGCTCGCCGAGGCTTACGCCGATCATGGGCTGGAGGTCGGGGGCGAACAGCAATCGACCGAGGGCTACGGCGCTGCGTCGCGCTGCGGGACGACGACGTTCGGGACGATCGTGAGCCAGGTCTTCAACGAAGCCGACGCCGAAGGCGATTGGAGTCGCTCCTACGATGAATGGATGGCGGACTACTTCGTCGACCCGGATCCTGCCGGCGTGCCGATCATGAGCGTCGAAGACGCAGCCGCGCTCTATCCCGCCGAGCTCGACTGAACTAGGAGTGCTGGTCTACGGGTAGTGGTAGACGTTGCCGGGGTCGTGGCGGGACTCGAATAGCTCCTGCACGTAGACGTTGCCACCCTTCCTCACGGTTCCGATCCCCATGAAGCGGTAACGGCCGAGGATGTGCTTGCGGTGTTCATATGAGTTCATGAAAGAACGCGTGAGCGACTTGCACGAACCACCCCGTCCGGTGTTCTGCCCCAGCCTGACCCAATGCGTGACCTTCCAGTTGACGTTCTGGTCGTGCCACACACCACCCGCATCGGCCATTGAGTCTGCGTGGGTCCGAGCCACGTAAGTCAGCTGGCGGTCACGGTTGATCGCCGAAAGCCCGTGATGTACTCGCAACCGGTTGATGCGGTTCATGAGGCAGTTCTCGGCTCGCTTGAATCTGAAGCCACCACCCCCGGCATCCGCGGCGATCATCGGCACGAGCGACGTCAACGCGACGACACAGACCAAAGTGGCAACAAGAAGAAGTTTCCAGGGCGAATAGGCGCGCGAAGGACGCGAAAGAACAGCCACGACGAAAAACCTCCTCGAAAGAACCCGCGATGTAGAAGTGAGTTGATAGGTACCAATGACACGCTCGCTTGTCCACCACCGACGTACACGCACCGCGTTGACGCGAACCCGGTGAGTGAGACATCGCAGGTCAGAGCGTTGCGAAAAAAATCAACCAATTTTCGTTTCACGAGCGAACCAATCATCGTGGAGTGGAGGGGGCTAGACAAAGGGGGCGCGGCCCCTCACTCTGTAGGCACGATGGCTGACGATTCACGACCGGACAAGACGGTTCTCATAGTCGATGACGACGAGGAAGTCCGACATGTCCTCCGCATGCTCTGCGAGACGGAGGGCTTGAATGTCGTCGGCGAGGCCGCGAATGGCATCGAGGCGGTGCCCCTGGCCCTCCATCACCAGCCGGACATCGTGATCCTCGACTACATGCTCCCCAGGCTGGATGGTGAGGGGGCTGCCGAGATCCTCCGGACCCTGACCCCGGATTCCAAGATCGTTGCCTTCTCGGCCATCCTGGACCGTCAGCCCAAGTGGGCCGACGCCTACCTGAACAAGGAACGGATCGGGGACCTGGCTCCCCTGCTCAGCACGCTGATCCGTTAGGGACCCGTTCCGCTAGCGATAACCTCTGCGGCCAATGGCCAAAGACGCATCGTTCGACGTCGTCTCCGAGATCGACGTCCAAGAGATCCGCAACGCGGTCGACCAAGCGGCGCGCGAGATAACGACGCGCTTCGACTTCAAGGACACCGGCTCCAGCGTCGAGCTCGGCGAAGCGGAAGGCAAACCTCAGATCACGATCAAGGCCAACACCGATCAGAAGGTCAAAGACTGCTTGAAGGTGCTCGAGGAGAAGTTCGTCAAGCGGAAGCTGTCACTGAAGGCGCTCAACCCCGGCAACATCGAGCCCGCGGCCGGTGGCACTGCTCGTCAGCTCATCGGCATCAACCAGGGCATCTCGACGGAGAAGGCGCGCGAGATCGTGAAGTACATCAAGGACATGAAGTCGAAAGCCCAGGTCGCGATCCAAGGTGACCAGGTGCGCGTCTCGGCGAAGTCCAGAGACACCCTCCAAGATGTCATCGCGGCCCTGAAAGAGCACGACTTCGGGATCCCCCTCCAATTCGTCAACTACCGCTAACCTCTAGCGGGTCCCCACAGCGGGCACGTAGTTCTCTTCAGCGGAGCGCACTCTGAGTGGTTCCTTTGGTACCGGTACCAAAGGAACCACTAAACCATCGCCTCTCCAAACGCAATCATGCCGCCAGCTCGTTCGACTGATCAGGTAAGAGCGACTCCCAGGAGGGTTTCTAGTTCGGGGATGGTTTGGGCGGGGGTGCGGTGGAGGACCGTTTCCATGCCGGCTTCTTGGGCGGCCTTCAGGTGACCCGGGTGATCGTCAACGAACACGCATGCTTCGGGAGGAAGGCCGAGCTTCGAGGTCGTGAGCTCGAAGATCGCAGGATCGGGCTTGCGCATCCCAACCTCGCCGGAGATCACGATGACGTCCATGAGCTCGCCTAAGCGTTCGCGTGGGTAGCCGGACAGCCCCCATGAGTTCGATAACAGCGCGGTCTTGAAACCGTTGCGTTTCGCGGCGGCAACCGCATCGAGCATGCCCTCCTCCAAGCGCATACCGCCGAACATGCGCTCGACGAGACGTTCGGCATCGACCTTCACGCCGGTCTCCTCCGACAAGCGCTGAGCGAACTGACGGGAGAACTCCTCATCACTGAGAGCCCCGGTCTCGAACGCGACCACGAGAGGATCCGTGTCCCCGGTATAGGCCCGGAGGGCAACACGAACGAGGTCCTGTAGCTCGATGCCGAGGGCCTCGGCGAACAGCACGAAGCTGTCCTGCAACGGCGTCGTCAGAACGCCGCCGAAGTCGACGACGAGAGCCTCGTAGCGGCTCATGCTCCCGCGATCTCCAAAGCTTTGTTCGCTAGGGCAGGAACGCCATGCTCGAGTTGAGCGAAGAAGGGGTCGTCGGTCATCCCCGCGAGATGACGTGCATACGAACCCTCCAGAAGGATGGCGAGTTTCCAGATCGCGAGCACGACGTACCACTC
>JAXDJQ010000155.1:0-4112 GCA_034667565.1 Actinomycetota bacterium | reverse complement strand
TCGCTTCAACTGAGAGATGCTCTCCTCGATGGGCAATCTGTCTGAACGTATCGTCATGATTGCGATGACGTCGGCTCGCGCTCTCACGAGCTCGTCGTCGTTCTCGTCGGATATTGCGAGGGCCGCGGCGATGACCTCGTCCATCTCGTCAAAGCGACCAGATCTGGCAAGACAACTTGCAGAGCCCAGCAGCAATAAGCCTTTGACCCTGTCGCGAGCGGTTCGGAGTCGCCCGGCTCGCAACAGCAGGGAAGCCGCCGCGGCCAGATCCCTACGCCGGCGAGCGCGTTCTCCGGCGCGGCCCAGGAGATCGGAGGCTCGTTGGGCGAGGTCCGGCCGATCGCTTCCCAGCTCCGCACCGAACAGATAGGCCTGCTCTAGGTGATAGCCAACGATCTCTTCGAATCCGGAGGCGAGGGACGCCACTTCAGACTCGAGCCACGAGGCGAAGCGTTCATGCAGCTCCGCGCGTTCTTGTTTAGGCAATGAGTCGTAAGCAGCGTCCCGGATGAGCATGTGCCGGAACATGTATGCGTCCTCGTCCATCGGGTCGATGCGGATCAGGTCGCGGCGTGCGAGACCGTGCAGGTGCGTGGGGATCTCGTCTTGGTCCGCGATCGGAGTCAACGCGGCTACGGCACTTCGCTCGAATGCTTTACCGACGACCGATGCTCGCGCCATCGCCCTCCGCTCTGGCAGAGCGAGCTGGTCCAGTCGGGCGGCCAGGAGGAGCTGGAGACTGGCTGGGATCGCCACTTCGTCGGCTCCATTCCCGTTCGACCCGCCCTCGATCAACATCGCCGCCATCTCTTCGACGAACAATGGGTTTCCTTCCGAGGCACTGAGGATCCGCTCGCGGGTTTCGTCGCTGACGACGTCCTGGGTCAGGTTGGTCAGCAACTCGCGGCTCTGATCCTGGTTCAGTGGTTCGAGGAGGACGACAGCAGCGTTGAGCTTCCCACCACCCCATCCCGGGCGCGTGTCCAACAGATCTGGTCGTGCCATGCAGATGAGCAATACCGGAGCCCTCGACCAGTCGGTGAGGTGTTCGATGATGTCGAGGAACGCGGGCTCGGCCGAGTGGATGTCGTCGAAGACCAGGACCAGCGGTCGTTTCCGTGCGACATGCTCGAAGAGATGACGGATCGCTACGGGGATCGAGTCGGTCGACGGCGCATCCGTGCCGAGTCCGAGAACCGAGCGGATGCCGGCAACGTCTCGTTCGTCGTCACCGAAACCGGGGGCTAGGACATCCGACTGCCCCACCGCCAGCTGGTTCAGGACTTCGACCGCCGAGTCGGCGAAGTCTGATTCGGCGACGCCGGCGAGGCCTCTGATCGCTTGGGCGACCGGCCACAAGGTGATCCCGTCGCCGTACGGCAGGCACCTCCCGAGCGTGACCGTCGCGTCTCCCTCGACCGATGCGAGGAACTCTTCTATCAAACGGGACTTGCCGACCCCGGGTGTCCCGAGAACCGTGAACAGCTGACAGGAGCCGTCCTCCGTGACCGCCTCGAATGCCTGGGTCAGTTGTCGAAGTTGTCGCTGCCTACCGACCAGGGCCGATCGACCTCGGCGTATGTGACTCTCGGCACCTTGCTTGACGTCGACCAAGCGATAAGCGTCGACGGTCTCCGACTTCCCCTTCAGCTCCAATGGATCCAACTGCTCGGCGTTGACCGCGTGCCGAAGCAGGGAGTAGGTCTGGGGCCCAAGCACGACTGCCCCGGGGGCCGCGACCTGCTGCAAACGAGCCGCTACGTTCACGGCGTCCCCGGTGACGAAGTTGTGCCCGTCGATAGAGTCCTCTGCCATGACTTGCCCGGTGTTGACGCCGACGCGTATCGAGATCTGCACACCGAACCTCTCGGTCAGTTTCTTGTTGAGGGTGGCGAGTGCCGGGCCGAGCTCGTTCGCGGCCCGCACCGCGCGCAGGGCGTCGTCTTCGTGCAGGGTTGGGATCCCGAACACGGCCATCACTGCATCCCCGATGAACTTCTCGACCGTTCCGCCGTGCCGTTCGATCACATCTTTGGCGGCTGCGAAATAGAGACCCATGACGATGCGCAAGCGTTCGGGATCGAGGCGTTCTCCCAGCGCGGTCGAGTCGGCGATGTCGACGAAGACGACCGTTACGACCTTGCGGACTTCGAAGGGCGCGTCCGCCGGGGTCATGGGTGCGCCGCAGCTCCCGCAGAACCTGTTGTCGACGGGGTTTTCGGCGCCGCAGGACCCGCACAGGTGCATGGAAAGAGGGTACGAGCAGACGGGGCCTGAAACCACCCCGTTCGCTCTCTGCATAGCATCCGCTCGGCGTTACCTTCAGGAGATGGATCTCGCCGACGTAGCCGGTGATGCGTTCTGCTATCTGACGACGCGCGGGCGGGTCTCGGGACAGGCCCACGAGATCGAGATCTGGTTCGCCGCGAAGGACTCGACGATCTACATGCTGGCCGGCGGGGGAGCAGCGTCCGACTGGGTGAAGAATCTGCTCGCTGATCCTTCCGTAAAGCTGCGCGTCTCCGGACGGCATTTCGAGGGCCGCGCACGTGTCGTCGAGAGCGGTGAAGAAGAAGCGTGGGCGAGAGCAGCACTGCTCGCGAAGTACGACCCGTCCTACAGCGGAGACCTGACGGGTTGGAGCGAGACCGCACTCCCGGTCGCCGTCGACATCCTGGCAGAGCAGTAGATGGAACCGCTACAGATCCGAGAGTGGTTCTAGTCAGGTCTAACCAGCATCACTAGATCGCCATCTCCTGGGTAAGAGTGGTGGATCTCGTCCGGATGGAGGTAGTGATGATCGATGAGGGTGTAAAGCGACTAGCGACCGGCCCGAACTTCGGAACGATCACGACACTGTTGGGTGATGGTTCTCCGGCGACTCACGTGATGTGGGTCGATGCCGACGACGAGCACGTACTGATCAACACCGAGACGGGCCGGGCCAAGTACCGAAACGTCAAGCGCGATCCGCGCGTCACCGTGACGATCTGGAATTCGAAGGATGAATACGACTACGTGGAAGTGCGTGGCGAGGTGGAAGCAACGGTCACGGGGTCAGAGGCGAGGGAACACATCGACGCGCTGAGCATGAAGTATCAGGGGAAGCCCTACTCCGATGACTGGATCGAGACCGAAAGAGTCATCCTGAAGATCCGCCCCACCCGCCAACGGTCCTGATCGATAACGCTACCCCCGGGAGTTGCCGGTTTCGTTTTCGTACAGCGCCTTATCGGCGCGCGCTATGAGCTCGACCAGAGAGTCGCCGTCCTCCAGCTCGGCCAAACCAACCGTGATTGATGAATCGTGTTCGGCGAGACTCGCGTTTATCCGTTCGAAGCGTTCTGTTGCTTCACGTTGGCGCAGGTTGGACAAGCCGCATACGAACTCGTCACCCCCGAAGCGGACGATCAGGTCGTAAGAGCGGAGTTGAGAGCGCGTGCAATCCACCACTCGGCGCAACAACTGGTCTCCGGCGTCATGACCGAGGGAATCGTTGATCGCTTTCAGCCCATCGACGTCGAGGAAGGCCACTACGAAGGGGTGCCCCGTCCTCTTGGCGCGCATCATCTCTCGTTCGAGCTCGACCAAGCCCGTCCCGCGACGATAGGCGCCGGTGAGGTCATCGACGGATGAGGCCTCCCGATCCCGCGCGGAGGCGTCTCGATCAACCGACGCTGCAACGCGATCGTCGGAGGCTCCGGACCGATCCCGGGCGCCTCTCTCCCGTCCGACCTCTGCTGCCTTCCGGTCTGATGCGGCATCAGCCCGATCCGACGCTGCATCTGCGCGGGCGATCCCGGCACTAACGTCGGTCCTTCGCCTTCCGAACGGCTGAAGGCGGCGCTCGGAGGCCACTCGGGAACCTGTGATCGGAACGGCTTCGAGTATGTCGGCTACGCGGTCTCGGTCGACTGCAGCGCGATCGCGTGCCTCTGCGTCTCGGTCCCGGCCCTCCGACGATCTATCGCGTTCGTCGGCCGAGCGGTCGCGCTCGTCCGAGCTCAGGTCTCGTTCTGCTGGAGGTCGGGACTCCATGGCTCCTCTTGTTCGGTGATCGACGGAGCCGGCAGGATCTCCCCGCGTCGACCAGGCTACGGGGGAACCACCAA
>JAXDJQ010000154.1:0-8606 GCA_034667565.1 Actinomycetota bacterium | reverse complement strand
GGTCGGTCGGCGCGCTCCAGGGAGTCAATGAGGTGAAGGTCGACCTCGAAGCCAAGCAGGTGAGCGTTTCCTTCGACGACTCGTCCGTTGATCGGGACGCTGTCATCGCCGCGATCGAGGAAGAGGGCTACCCGATAGGACGGTCGGCGTCTACCGGCATGTCGATCGGTTTCAAACCCGAGTCTTAGCCCCAACTACCTGGGCGTAATCGCCCTTGGGTGGCATCATTGAAGCGTGCTCGAAGACCTGCTGAATCCCACGGTCGTCTTCACCCTGTTCTATGTGGGCCTGATGCTGATCGGGATCGAGGTCCTCCACCCCGGGATATCCCTACCGGGCGTCGCCGGCGTTCTGGCGATGGTCGGCGCGTTCGTCGGCTTCGGCTTGTTGCCGGTGCGCATGGCGGGCATCGTCCTGCTGCTCGCCTCGGTCGGTTTCTTCTTGATCGAGGCCAAGAACCCCGGCATCAGCGTTGCCGCCGCCGGGGCGATCATCTGTCTCGTGGCGGGCGGATTCTTGTTGATCGATCCCTCCGTCGATGACACCGAAGGCGTATCCCCTTGGGCGATCGTTCCCATCGCCATCTCGGCCGTTGGCTTCTTCACGTTCATGATCCCTGCCGCTTTGAAGGCGCGACGGCTACCCTCCGACATGAAGATCGACAACATGGTCGGAAGTGAAGGGATCGTGACTCGGCGCTTAGATCCGGCCGGCATCGTGCACGTGGGAGCGGAGTCGTGGTCGGCGGAGTCGACCTCTGGCTCTATCGGAAAAGGTACTCATGTACGGGTCGTAGGACACAAGGGCGTACGACTCACGGTCGAACCATTACCAGCGGACGAGCTGCTTACAGCTGAAGGGGGCTGACATGTCGATAACGGGACCACTGATCGCATTAGGGGTGATCCTCATCTTGATGGTGGTGTTCGTTCCCGCCACGGTTCGGATCGTGCGCGACTACCAGCGTCTTGTCGTATTCCGACTGGGCAAGTCGATCGGCACCAAGGGACCGGGTCTGATCATCTTGATCCCGTTGATAGACCGCGCTATCCCGGTCGATCTCCGTGAGCTCTACCTCGAGATCCCGCACCAGAGCGCGATCACCGAGGACAACGCCACGATCTCCATCGACTTCATCGTCTTCTACAAGGTTGTGGACGCGGTCATGTCAGTCATCGAGGTCCAGTACTTCGCGGGGGCCGCGCAGAACATCGCGGCTACGACGCTGCGTTCGGTCGTGGGAGACATGTCGCTCGACGATGTTCTGGCGAAGCGAGAGCAGATGAACGAGATCCTGCGGGCGAAACTCGACGAAGTCACCGAGCGCTGGGGAGTGAAGGTGACCAACGTCGAGATCCGAGAGATCATCCCGCCACCGGCGGTTCAGGACGCCATGACGCGTCAGATGTCGGCCGAGCGCACCCGTCGAGCGGTCGTAACCGAGGCCGACGGTGCGAAGCAGGCGGCGATAACCGTCGCCGAGGGGAATCAGCAGTCCGCGATCCTCAACGCAGAGGGTGAACGCCAGGCCGCGATCCTGCGCGCCGAGGGTTTCTCTCTGGCTCTGACGAAGATCTTCGAGGCAGCCCGCGAGCTGGATGCCAACACGATGAGCTTGCAGTACCTAGAGGCGTTGAAGCAGATCGGAGCGTCACCCTCGACGAAATTCGTGATCCCGATGGAGTTCGCTTCGCTGTTATCGGGTGTTACGGATCTCACGAACAAGTCGTTCGCCAACGGAGGCGAGAAGAAGGCTTAGCTCGGTGCTGCCCGTATCTATTTGACCTTCGGAACCGTGAACGTCCCCGTGGACACCATCGTGTCGTGCGGCAGGTTCGCGCTGGAGACGACAGCAGCAGGTGATGCGTAGAGAGTGGAGCCGAACGAGGCGTTCGTACCCGGCCCGATCTTGGACCCGATCTTGGCCTTCAGGGCCTCGAGGGGGACCGGGATCGTGATGGTGCCCGCCGCGGAGTCGAATGTCGCCTGAACGGTCGTCACGAGCGTGCAGTTCTCGAGGCTGTCGGCGCCCACGGTGCAAGCGCCCTGACGGATGAAGAACGGTTGCATCCCAGGGTCACGGGGTGGAGGACAGGTTCCTGCGTGTAGCGGGTAGCAGACACCCCGCAGATAGTCGGTGAAGCCACCACTCATCGCGAAGGCATCGCCATCGACCGTGAAGTCCCATCCGTAACGTCCGAACTCGGGGATGCCACCTGAAGGCGGAAGGGCGTTGACCTTGATGATGAAGTTCACGGTCGCGGCATCCGCCATCGTGATCGAAGCCTCGACGAGGTCCTGGCCCAGCACGTCACCGGCGGGAGCGATCGTCGGGTCGACATTCACGCCCCAGTCGCCCGCGACATCGGTGGCAACAACGACGGGACCTGCAGGCTTCTTGCCTTTGGCCGTCGCGACGCCTGCCGGTCCGAACAACGCTCCGACGACCGAGAGAACAACGAGAGATAGCGAGAGCTTCTTCATCTACTTGCCTTTCGGGACGGTGAACGTGACTGTGGAGACCATCGTGTCGTGCGGGCCGTTAGCGTTCGCAGTGACCGCCGCCGGTGACGCGTAGATCGTTGCACCGAACACGGAGTTCGTCCCCGGCCCGATCTTGGATCCGGCCTTGGCCTTGAGAACGTCGAGAGGTACCGGGATCGTGATTGTGGCCGTCGCTGTGTCGAAGATCCCCTGCACCGTCGCGAGCAGGTTGCACTCACCGAGCCCACCGGTACCGATCGTGCACGGCCCCTGACGGATGTAGAACGGTTGCATCCCAGGATCCTTCGGCGGGGGACAGGTGTTCGTGTGGGCTGGGTAGCAGACGCCTCGGGCGTAGTCGGTGAAGTTCCCGCTCATCCCGAACGCGTCTCCGTCGACGGTGAAGTCCCAGCTGTAGCGGGCTCCCTCGGGGATGCCACCACTTGGGGGAAGGCTTGCGACCTTGATGACGAAGTTGACCGTTTTGGCATCGGCCATGCCGATAGTCGCTCCGACGAGCTCTTGTCCGATGGCACCGCCGGCCGGTGCGATCGTCGGGTCGACGTTCCGTCCCCAGTCGGCGGGGTCATCGGTAGCAACCCCGACGGGTCCGGAGGCCTTGCCTTTTGCGGTCGCCATTCCCGGTGCGAAGAGCGCGCCGATGACCGACAGAGCGAGCAATGACAGTGTGAACTTCTTCATGGCAAACCTCTTCCGTGAACGATGTGTAGGGAGGTGCTTGCAACAGAAGTTCGACGTTCTTTGCGACCGTCCTGCAGTGGGGGGTCCTAGATGGCCTCGCTCAACCCTGCAGGAGCCCGGCCCCCTCGTGTGGAACCACTCAGCAGGCTGCGTGACTGCCGACGGCTCCTAACCGCGAGGTGATGATGTCTCTGAGAAACAAGACTTCCGCGCTCCTTCTTTCAGCCATCCTGATCGGGAGCTTGGTCGCAACCTTCAACGCGGAAGCCAAGAGCACCACACGACCCACCGGGGGCCGGGCCATCGCCCATCGCGGGGGCAAGCTTGTGCGTGGCGTAACGGGGCTACCAACCGCGAAGGCCAGCGGTCTGAATCACCCCGCGGGTGAGCCGACGTTGGGCCTCACCCCTGGCGGCGACATCTTCGTTGCCACCGGTGCCTTCAGCTGGTACGGCCCGGTCGGCGCGGGCATGACTCCCGATGTCATGCGGTCTACCGATCACGGCAAGACCTGGGAGGTCACCTCGCCTCGAGTCGTGGATCAAGACGCGAACCCTCCGACATCGCTCGACCCGTACATCTTCGTGGACGACGTCGATGGAGACAACGCTCGCATCTTCACTATCGACCTCACGGTGGCATGTGCCTACATGTCGTTCAGCGACGATGGCGGCGACAGCTGGATCAGTAACCCACTCGCGTGCGGCCGCCCGATCAACGACCATCAAACGTTGTTCGGTGGTCCACCCGTTTCCAGCACTCCCATCGGTTATCCCCACGTTCTTTATTACTGCTGGAACGACGTCGGTTCGTCCTCTTGCTCTCGCTCACTGGACGGCGGCCTGTCCTTTACGCCGACCGGGCAGCCCGCTTTCTTTGGGTACCCGCCGGATGAAGGCACCGATGGGGACCTCTGTGGTGGACTCCACGGTCACGGTGTCGTGGGCGCCGACGGCACGGTGTACATCCCGCGTGAGTACTGCGGGAAACCTTTCCTCGCGATCAGTCACGACGAAGGCTTTTCGTGGGAGCGTGTGCAGGTTGCAAAGATGAGGAAGGACGACAGCGTTAGCGGCTCAGACCCGAGTGTGGCTGTCGATGCGAAAGGCAATATCTATTACGTCTGGATCGCAAACAAGGATCGGATGCCTTATCTGGTCGTTTCGAAGGATGGTGGGAAGACATGGACCGATCCCGTAAGGGTCGCCCCCCCAACCGTTCAGGAATCAAACATCGCGACGCTGACGGTCGGTGACCCAGGGAAGATCGCCATCGCTTATTACGGATCGGAGAACTCCGCCTACCAGAAGTGCAGGGTGGAAGGAAACAAGCTTTACCCCTGCGATGCGATCGATTACCAGAAGACGTTGTGGAACGGCTACATCACGACGACGACCGGCGCGCTTGGTCATGACCCGCTATTCATGACGGGGCGCATCAACCCTCTCGGCACCGAGGATGACCCCACGCCTGCGCTCATCACCCAACGGTGCGGGCCCGGACGCTGCGGAAGCGTGTGGGACTTCATCGATGTCAACATCGGCCCCGACGGGATCCCTTACGCGATCTATGTCGATGGGTGTGTCCTCAAGGAGTGCAAGGACAAGGGCAGTGGTCCGTATGACGGACATGTCCACGAGGGCGTCATGGGCATGCTCGTTGGAGGCCCACGCCTCAGATAGTGGTATTCGTGCCCCCGGCAGGATGAAGTTCCGGGATCCTGCGCGGCTAGTGAACCTGCCGGTGGCAGCGCTCCGCGCTCTGTGCCCCCGGCAGGATTCGAACCTGCGCACACGGTTTAGGAAACCGACGCTCTCTCCCCTGAGCTACGGGGGCAACGGAGGGCAGTCTAGTGAAGGGCCCGGTTACCCCGTGATCTTGATGGTGCCGCGCATCCCGTAGTCGTAGTGGGTCGGCAGGTGGCACCCGATCAACAACGTCCCCGGCTCGTCGAACGTGTAGGTGGTCGTGCGCGTCTCGCCGATCGGGATCGACAGCTCGCCCGGTTTGGCTCCGTGATGCGCTTCGGTGCCGTCCTCATGAGCTTGCTGAGCCGCTTCGTCGCCGATGAGGAATTCGTGATCGATCGGATCGGTGTTCTCGACGACGAACTTCACCGTCGTGCCGACCGCGAATTCGAAGTGGTCCGGTACGAACCGAGAGTTGTGCAGCTGGACATGAACCTCTTGTGTGGTTCCGGGCTCCGTTCCATCACCGGACCCACACGCGCTCGATGAGAGCAACGCCGCGATGAGCGCGGCGACTGCGATCCTGTGGTTCATCGATCGCGCAGAGAGCCCTTACGGATCGTTCGCAGAGCCCCGAACCCGAACAGGGGAACAAGGATCAATCCCAGTAGAGATGAGGTCGGACTTGGGCTCGGTGTTGGCTGGGAGCTCCCGTCATCGGGTTGAGCACCGTAGGCCTCTTCTTCGTACGGTCCACCGCGTGCGTCGGTACCCACCGAGAGGTCGAACAACAACTTGCCGGCGTTGATATCGATGCGCAGGTATGTCAACCACATCTTGGCGGGTATCCACTTCATGCCCTTGTCGGAACGCAGATCCGATAGCAGGTCCTTCGAAGCGTCCGCGTTGTGCTCGAGCGACATGCCGCGGTTGCCCGCAGGTTCGGGTGCCGGCAACAGTGTTGGTTCACCATGCGTCAATAGATAGACGTCGGCCGTGACATCGGTCCGAGGATCCTTCTTTCCCAAGGCAAGGATGCGCAAGGGAACCCATGGGTTATCGGTCGGGATCCGGAGATGGATGGGGATGCCATCACCCACCTGCTTGTCCTGTGACTTCTTGGGGATGAACCGCGCCGCCATGAAGATCTTGCTGCGCTGTGCGTAGAAACGGAGGACCTCCGGCGCATCGGGCGTCAGAGCGAAGCCCTCGTCTTTGGCCCATTGCCCCACGGCGCGCGAGCCGCCTTTGAGGATCGTTATCAACAAACCATCGATCTCGGTCTCATAGAGCTCCTTGGCCGAGTCCCGCGAGCCGGACCCGCCGCTTGCGCCCAGAGGCACAGGTGGCGGCGGTTGCGTCTCGATCTCGAGACGTTGCAGGGTCCAGTCGCCCCCGCGGGTGACCCTGCTCGGAACACCCGGGAGAGGAACGATCGAGCCGAATTTGGCACCCCCGCCCTGGAACTGGAACGACGTGACGTAGTGCTCGACACCGTCGTGATAGCCGGCAAGGGTTGCCGTGCGGAGTAGGCGAACCGATCCGTTCGGGGCTACGAGCCCGGCACAGGCGAACGCGGGGGCGGCCACCGAGAGGATCATCAGCACCGCCAGTAAGGGGGAGGTCGCCGTCCGCTTCATACGTTCTCCTTCCGTCGGGTCTGGGACCCGATGCCCGTAGCGCCTGGAACCACAGTAGTCCTGCACTTCTTCCATTGATAGAGACGTTCGGGAGGCCGGAAAGTTCCTTTCGGTTGGGGCTAGCCTCCAACAATGACCGAGCGCTTGATCGTCATCGGGGGGGACGCAGCCGGGATGAGCGCCGCCTCCCAGGCGAGGAGGAGGCGGGGGCCCTCGGAGCTAGAGATCATCGCCTTCGAGCGCGGGGACTACACCTCTTATTCCGCGTGCGGCATCCCTTACTTCGTGGCCGACACCGTCACCGACCTCGACAAGCTGATCGCCCGGCGCCCCGAGGTATTCCGGGAGAAGCAACACATCGACGTGCGGATGCGGACCGAAGTGACCGAGATCGACCTGGCCGCGCGGACGATCACGGCCCGGTCGCTCGACACGGGGACCGAAACCTCCGAAGGCTTCGACCTACTGATGGTCGCCACCGGAGGGATGCCCTTGCGACCTCCGCTCGAGGGCATCGACGCGGCCAGCATCTTCGGGGTTCAGACCCTGAACGATGGGGTCCTGGTGAGAGAGGTCGTCGAGGACGAGGAACCGAAGCATGCAGTGGTGGTGGGCGGCGGATATATCGGCTTGGAGATGGCCGAAGCGTTCGTCGTCCGAGACATGCACGTCTCGCTGGTCGAAGCCGGACGGCAGCCGATGCGAACGCTCGACCCCGATATGGGCGAGCTGGTCGGGAACGCGATGCGAGGGATGGGCATCGAGGTATTCACGGATGAACGCGTGGCGATGTTCCAGAAAGACAGCACCGGTCACGTGACGGGCGTCGTCACCGACAAAAGAGAGCTGCATGCAGACATCGTTGTCCTGGGACTCGGCACGCGACCGAACGTTGCCCTCGCCCGCGACGCAGGCCTCGAGATCGGTCCTTCGGGTGGCATCGCGGTCGATCAACAGATGGCGACGTCGACCGAAGGGGTCTGGTCGGCAGGCGATTGCGCGGAGAAGTTCCACCTGGTGTCCCGCAAGCCGGTCGCGATCGCCCTCGGAACTCACGCGAACAAGGAGGGGCGCGTCGCAGGCATCAACATCGGTGGTGGCTACGCGACTTTCCCGGGTGTTGTGGGCACTGCGGTATCGAAGGTCTGCGACGTCGAGGTTGCCCGCACCGGCCTAACCGAGGTCGAGGCAACCGAGGCAGGGTTCGATCACCTCAGTGTCACAGTCGACTCCACAACAAGAGCGGGTTACTTCCCCGGCGCGGCCCCCATCAAAACGAAGCTGGTTGTCGAGAAACGTTCCGGTCGATTGCTCGGCGCACAGATAGTAGGTAAGGAGGGGGCCGCGAAACGTATCGACGCGCTGGCCACCGCGTTGTGGAACGAGATGACCGTCGATCACATGTTGAACATGGACCTGTCCTACGCTCCGCCATTCGCGCCCGTTTGGGATCCGGTCCTGATCGCGGCGCGTAAAGCATGGGAGAGGGTCGAAGCCACTTTGAAAGACGTCCAGTGAGCAACGAGCTCGTCGAGCTCGCGGTAGAGATCGCTCACAGCGCGGGGGCGTTGCTGTTGGAGCGGTTCCGTGAGCCTGCTCAAGGCGTGGAGTCGAAGTCGACCCCGACCGACCTCGTGAGCGCGGCCGACAAGGCGTCGGAGTCTCTGATCCTCGACATGATCGGGTCGAAGCGCCCGCAGGACGGTGTCCTGTCGGAGGAAGGCGGCGTCGGGTCGAGTAGCTCGGGTCTGACCTGGGTCGTAGATCCCCTGGATGGAACCGTCAACTACTTGTTCGGCATCCCCGCGTGGTCGGTGAGCATCGCGATCGAAGACCCCGAAGGGGGGCTCGTAGGGGTGGTCCACCAACCGACCACGCAGGAGACGTTTTCCGCCACCAGGGGAGGGGGGACGCGCCTCAACGGGAGGACCGTTCGGGTGAGCCAGGGCACGGAGCTCGCGACGGCTCTGATCGCAACGGGCTTCGCCTACGACGCGCGAGCCCGGGCGGTGCAAGCTGAGATCGTCTCGAAGGTGCTGCCCGCGGCACGCGACATCAGACGGGCGGGGTCGGCCGCCCTCGATCTGGCCGC
>JAXDJQ010000153.1:0-4866 GCA_034667565.1 Actinomycetota bacterium | reverse complement strand
TAGACGGAGTTGCCCGCCGACGCGCCCGCCGCGTGATGATCGCTCGTCGCCGACGCACCATCTTCATCACCGGCCTGCTGATCATCGGTGGCCTCGCGGGCCGCGAGCTCTACGCCAAGACGGGTGTGCCGACACAGGCAGTGGCGGCCCCCGATGTCGTTGCTTCGAGTGAATCGCCCACATCAAGCCCGTCGATCCCCCCCGAGAAGAATCGGATCAAGCACGTGATCTTCATCGTGAAAGAGAACCGAACCTTCGACAACTACTTCGCGCGTTACCCGGGGGCCGACGGAACCCGCACCGGGAAGTTGTCGAACGGCGAGACCGTCGAGCTAACGAAAGCGGTTGATGTGTTCGAGCCGGACCTCGGGCACGGCTTCTTCGACGGTCTGATCTCGATCAACGGCGGCAAGATGGATCAGTTCGATCAGGTGAAGAACGGCGCAAGCATGAACGGTTACTCGTCATTCACTCGCAAGGGGATCCCGAACTATTGGGCCTACGCGGACGAGTTCGCTCTTGCCGACCACACGTTCTCGTCGATGTACGGACCCACGTTCCCTTCGCATCTCTATACCGTCGGTGCCCAGTCGGCACGTGTCACTGGGAACAAGCTCCAGGTCGAGGAACCCGGCGGGTATTGCGATGATGTGACTGAGACCGTTTACCGGTTCGTGAAGCTCTCTCGTAAGGAGAAGCGCTCGGTGATGCGTTCCGAGGAGGAGGTCGACCTCGGGACGGTCGGGAACTTCTGGGAAGAGGTGCGCGCGTGCTTCGACTTCGAGGTCCTCCCAGATCAGCTGATCGACAAGAAGATCCCGTGGATGTACTACGCCGATACGCCCTCATGGATGAACGCGCTCTTAGCGATAGATCACATCCGTAACTCGAGGTACTGGGATACGAACGTGAGACCCCCCGACACCTTGCTGAGCGACATCCGGCGCGGTCATTTGCGCAACGTCAACTGGGTCGTGCCCCCACCGTTCGCGAACGAACACCCCGGCGGCACGAGCGTTTGTGCCGGTGAGAACTGGACCGTCGAGCACCTGAACGCTCTCATGCACTCGAAGTACTGGAAGAACACGGTGGTCTTCCTCACCTACGACGACTTCGGGGGTTTCTACGACCACGTGGCACCACCACATCTAGACGTGATGGGTCTGGGCCCAAGGGTTCCGATGTTGATCGTGTCTCCGTGGACGAAGCCCGGTTACATCGACCATTCGACCTATGAGTTCTCGTCGGTCCTGCGGTTCATCGAGGAGACGTTCGACCTGAGGTGCATGACGGCGCGGGACTGTGGGTCCAACGACATGATGGAAGCTTTCGACTTCGCTGCCGAAACTTCACCGCGCGATCGGAAACTGATACTCGAGCCGCGCGATTGCACGGACCTGCCGAAGAGGATCGAAGCGTTCTACGAGAACGAGGAGTACGGCTTCTTCGAAGCTCTAGGGGATTAGCTAGGGCTCCGGCGGGATGATGAGCTCATCACCCGGCTTGATGGATTGCGCGTCGGTGATGTTGTTCGCCTCGGCGATGATGTCTGCAAGGGATGCATCGCCGTAGAACTTCAGGGCGATAGCGGCCAAGCTGTCGCCGCTCTTGACGATGTAGGACTCACCGTCGACCGTCGTTGCCGGCGTCGACTCCGTGGTCGGTTGCGGGGTGGCCTCGGCCAAGGGCCGCTCGGCTAGTTGCGCCTCGAGGTCGCGTATCTCGCTCTCCGCCTGATCCAGCTGCTGATTCGCCTCGGCCAGTTGGGCGCTCACGTCGGTCTTCGGCGCAGTGCTGCGACCGAGCCAGAACGCGAGAGCCATGAAAACGATCAGGGCGATGATCCGTCCCCAGAGAACCCGGGGAGGGCGGTCGGCAGCTTCCTCGTAGTCCCACTCATATGACTGGGGCTCTAGGGACTCGAAAGACTCCGTCCGGTCATCCATTCCTCGGACAAGGGTATCTGCATTGCAGGGTGAGTCCCAGTATCTACAGGACCTGTCTGGGAGGGCCCCGATGGCCCGACTAGAGTGCTGGTGATGAGCGACGATCGCAAGAACAAGGACGTCCTACCCACGGGCTGGCTGCAGCGGGGAGCCAAGCTGGCGGGCCAAACCAGCCGCAGCGCGGCCCGTTTCGTGGGCACCCGAGCCCGGTCTTTCGCCTCCCCCGACCGGGCGCAGGAGTTCCTCGACGGCTTCCATCAGCAGACGGCGAAACAGCTGGTGGAGATGTTGGGCGAGATGAAGGGCGCCGCCATGAAGGTTGGCCAACTTGCCTCTTTCTACGAGTTCGCGGCGCCCGGCGAGTACCTCTCGACCTATCGGGACGCCCTGACGATGTTGCAGAACTCGGCTCCCCCCATGGATCCCGAGGCATCCCGTCTGGTGATCAAAGAGGAATTCGGCAAGTCCGCCGATGAGGTCTACGCCCAGTTCATCGACGAACCGGTCGCGTCGGCTTCGATCGGACAGGTACACCGGGCGATCCTCCACACCGGGGAAGAGGTTGCGGTCAAGGTCCAGTACCCCGGCGTTGACGCTGCGGTTCGCGCCGATCTCAAGAACGTGTCGGCGATGACGAAGATCTCGGTCGCTATCGCGCCGAACCTGGACCCCAAAGAGGTCGCGGCAGAGGTGAAGGACCGCGTGATGGAGGAGCTCGATTACCGGCGGGAGGCTTCGAACCAGGCGAAGTTCGCCGAGCTTTGGGCCGGGCATCCCTTCGTCGTGATCCCCAGGGTGTACCCGGAGTACTGCAAGACCCGCGTCATCACCCAAGAATTCATCCACGGGAAACCGTTCATGAGTGCCATGGAGTGGGATCAGGAGAAACGCGATCAGCTCGGGGAGACCCTCTACCGCTTCTTCTTCGGAAGCTTCAACCGCTTCATGTTGTTCTCGGCGGACCCACATCCAGGCAACTACCTGCTGTTACCGCGCGGCAAGGTTGCCTTCCTGGACTTCGGTCTCGTGCGTGCGATCGACCCCGGCACGTTGAAGTTGTTCGTCGAGCTCGGTCAAGCGATGGTGGCCGATGATCGCGAGCGAGGACGAGGAGCCCTGGAAGGTCTGGGCGTCCTCAATCGCAGGACACCGGAGGTCGACGCGGTCTGGGAACACCTGAAGTCCTTGAACTATCCCCTGTTACAGAACGAGGAGCTCACGATCGATCCCAAGATGGTGCAGCACATCGCTGCCGCCGGGATGGATCCTCGATCTGAATCGTTCAGTACGCTTCGGAAGGTAGGCATCCCGGGCGTGATGATCACCTTCAACCGCATGTCCTTCGGCGTTGCCTCTCTGTTGGCACGATTAGAAGCCACGGCAAACTGGCAAGCGATGGCACGTGAACTGTGGACGGGCGAGCCGAGCCTTACGGCTCTCGGCAAGAAGGATCAGGCGTGGTTGAAGAAGACGCACCCGGATCTGAAGCCTTCCGCAGCGGTCACTTAGAGCTCTTTCTCAGATAGACCTCGAAGACCGCACCGCCGTCCTCCTGGTTGCGCGCCACGATACGGCCCCCGAACGTCTCAACGAGTCGTTTGACGATTGCGAGACCGAGACCCGACCCGGTGATGGATTGGGTGGTGCTCCCACGCGTGAACGGTTCGAAGAGATGGGGGATCAGTTTGGGCTCGATACCGGCACCATCGTCCGAGACCTTCAGGACGACACCCGAGTCACTTGTCTCTGCCGCAACCGTCACGGTCCGGCCCCCGTAGCGGTACGCGTTCGTCAAGAGATTCACGATGACCTGTTCGAGGCGGACCGGATCCGCCCACACCAGCAAACCCCCGGGCACCTGCGATCTCACCGCATAACCATCGGGCGCAGGCGCGGCCTCGATCGCCTCCTGGACCGCCCCCGCAAGATCCAACACTTCGAGATCACCGGGGTCACTGCGAACCTCGATGCGTGAATAGTCGAGGAGGTTCGTCAGGAGCGCCCCTACCCTTTCTCCCTGTCGCTTCAACAGGCTGATCGATTCACCGAACTGCGCTTCATCGAGCACGCGCTTCGGGTTGGAGATGAGCTCGGTCAGTCCGAGGATGGTCGTCAGGGGCGTTCGCAGCTCGTGCGCGGCGTTCGCTACGAATTCACTCTTCGCTTTATCGAGAGCGTGCATCCCTTCTTCGATCCGTTTCCTCTCGATGACCCGCCCCAGTTGCGTGCCGATGAACGTTCCCACCTCGAGGAGATTGTCATCGCGCTGCCTCGTTTCCGGGATGAAGAACTCCAAGACCCCAACGACTTCCGATTCGGCCATCACCGGGAGACCGAATCCAGCACGTACGCCGATGTCTATAGCTTGCGAGGCGCGTGGGAAGTTCTCGTCGACGGTTACGTCCTCCACCCAGATAGCCGTCCCTGCCTCCAGCACGCGGCCAGGCAATCCCACCCCTCGTCGCACCGATGTGCGTTCGGTGATCTCAACGAATTCCGCGAATCTGTCCGGGTCGCGGAGGTGCCAGATCTTCGTCGGCTCTAGTAGATCTGGGTCACCGGGGTGAGGGAGGTAAACGTGCCCGATCGGCCATGCCGTATGTCCGCAGATCGCATCCACCGCCGTCTGGAGGGCGTGATCGATCTCGTGGGCTTCGTTCGAGGCCACCGCCACGCGCTCTAGCAACTGTGTGATCGCGCGCTGCTCCTCGAGCTCGGCGATCAGATGTGCGGTTTCCAGCGCGACCGAGGTCTGGCTCGCCAGGGTCATCATGAAGAACTCGTCCTGCGCGGTGAACGAACCGTGCCCGGGTGGCTTCGTCAGGTAAAGGGCACCCCGGAGCTCGTCACCGAACTTGATCGGAACACCGAGGAACGCGCTCATGGGGACATGGTTCAGTGGGAACCCAACCGACCGGGG
>JAXDJQ010000152.1:0-6935 GCA_034667565.1 Actinomycetota bacterium | reverse complement strand
GACGGTCACGTTCATGCCGAAGCCGATCTTCCAGGACAACGGCTCGGGCATGCACACCCATCAGAGCCTGTGGAGCGAGGGCGAAAACCTGTTCTTCGACGAGATGGGCTACGCCCAGCTGTCCGACTCGGCACGGTACTACATCGGCGGGCTGCTCCAGCATGCTCCGGCGATCCTGGCCTTCGCCGCCCCGACCACGAACTCGTACCGGCGGCTGGTGCCGGGTTACGAGGCTCCGGTGAACCTCGTCTACTCACAGCGCAACCGTTCCGCTGCGGTCCGTATCCCGCTGTACTCGAAGTCACCGAAGTCGAAGCGCATCGAGTTCCGCTGCCCGGACCCGTCGGCCAACCCGTACCTCGCGTTCTCGGCGTTGTTGATGGCGGGTCTCGACGGCATCAAGAACAAGATCGAGCCACCCGAGCCCGTCGACAAGGACCTGTACGAGCTTCCGCCGGAGCAGCTGGCGAACGTTCCTCAGGTCCCGGGATCGTTGGACGAGGCCCTCGACGCCCTCGAGGCGGATCACGACTACCTGCTCGAAGGTGGCGTGTTCACGCAAGACGTCATCGATCACTGGATCGACTACAAGCGAGTGCACGAGGTAGACGAGCTTCGTCTGCGTCCTCATCCGCACGAGTTCGCTCTCTATTACGACATCTAAGAAACGCGCTTAGTAAGAAGGGCCCCGCCGATCCCCCGGCCGGGGCCCTTCTTATCTCTAGTCCTTGTACGGATCGAAATCGCGGGGCCCTGCCATCGCGACACCAACCGGCCGCAGCGTATGAGTGACGTCGACCGTGTCACCTTGTGCTTCGAGGACCTCCGGTAGGCGGCGGTACGCCTGCGGCGCTTCATCCAATCCAGCCCCGCGGAGAACCACACCGCGTCGATCGATCCACGCGCGCCACTCATCCACGGAGATCGCACCCGGTCTCACCTGAACGCCCTTCTTCCACTTGCCCTTCGCCTGCATACGCGACATCACTCGTCCGGCTCCGTGCACCGTGGAGTACAGCGCTCGAGCCTGGGTTTCGGAGTCGGTCCCTTGGAGGATCACGGCGTCGTCGCCCATCGAACCTCCGACGAAGCCCTTCTGGTCGGGGAAGGCCGGAGTTGCGCCCTTGCGCACCACGATGACGTCGTGCCCGAAGTGCTTCTCCTTCCATGCGTAGTTGTGATGGTTATGGATCTCGAGATCGAAGCTGGCTCCGAGGATGTTGAGCACTTGACCCACGACGCAGTCGCGCCCAGCTTTCGCGTAGGCACCGGCCAACTCCATCAACGGCCAATAGTCCTGTCCCGGCGCCGAGTCGAGGGGAAGCACCGTCACCGGTTTCATCATGTCGCCGTCGGTCATGAACGCGGACGCGATCTTGTGGCCGAGCCCGCGCGATCCGAAGTGAACGCCTACCCACAACGTGCCGTCGCGGTCCGCGAGCAGATCGACGTAGTGGTTCCCGGAACCAACCGAGCCGAGTTGCTCTCGTGCCATCGGCTTCAGGCTCTTGGCCAGCCCGATATTCCACTCGTCACGATCGAAGATCTCGTGGTCCTTGTGATCGCCTTTCGACTGACCGACGCCGAACGCGACCTCGCTGTAGATGCGATCCATGATGAGAGGAAGGCTCGGTGCAACGTCATCTGATCGCAGGTTCGTTCGTACCGCCTTGTTGCCGCAGCCGATGTCGAACCCAACACCTTCCGGCGACACCGCGTTGTCATATGCGACCACGCCACCGATCGGCATGCCGTAACCGAGGTGACCGTCCGCCATCAGGGCGGAGGCGACGACGCGATCGTGCTCCGACACCTGCTTCATCTGTTGCAGGGTGTTGTCGTCGTGCTTGCCGAGGATCAAAGGCTGATTAGTGGCGGGCATGCGCAAACGTCCCCCGGCTGTGGGCTCGCGACTCAGATCGGGTGTCTGACCATCCCGGAGTCGGGGGCGTCGTCGTGCTCGTACGTCTGGAGGTTGTAGACCGAAGCGTGCCACCGGATCGTCTTCGGGCCGGCCGCTGCAACGTCGCTACGTTTGAACGAACACGACGCTCCATCCGTACCGTCTCGTCGCGCTCGTCCGTCCGCTACGAATGCGCCGTTCGGTTCGGTCGTCACGAGGCATTGCAGCCCGTTCTGTCCTTTGTTGATGTTGACGCCGAAGTCGGCATCTCCGTCACCTTTAGTGTCCAGCGTGAACCAGATCGTGCGGTTACCGAGAGCGGTAGTGGCCCAGTCCTCCCAGGAATGGATGCCCACCCGGAGCCGCGTGTCGGTGTGGGACAGGCGGGCGGTCTTGATGTCGAGGTTGTCCGCCCAGTCATCCGGATCGTTCTTCGTCTGTACGTGACCGAACGCAACTCCTGTGAGGACGAGCAGAGCTGCTGCTGCGATGGCGAGGATCCGTTGGTTTCTCATGGCGCGAGTTTAGGACGCACCGGGACAAACCCCTCACCCCGTTAAAGTTCGGGGATGGACGACCTTTCCCCCATCGAAGACGTGCGGTTACCGGACTCGTTCGACGTCCAGCATCGGATGGGTGACTTCTGGGCGGAGCAGCCGATCGTCTTGGTCTGGTTGCGCCACTACGGCTGACCCTTCTGCCGCGAGCATGTTGCGCAGTTGCGCACGCACTATGACGAGGTCAAAGCGAAGGGCGCGGAGATAGTCGCTATAGGGATGGGATGGCCGGCTGCGGCCGCGAACTTCCGCGAGGAACGGGAGATCCCGTTCCCGTTGATCGTGGATCAGAAGAAGGAGACCTATCGGGCCCTCGAGATGAAGCGCGGCAACCTGTGGGAGGTCGCCGGTCCTCACGTATGGCTCAGGTTCACCAAGTCGATCCTTTCCGGCCATGGGGTTCAGGCGAAGCCGAAGGAAGACCCGCTGCAGATGGGCGGGGTGGTCGTCGCCGACAAGGGAGGGCGGATCGGTTACCGCTACCTGTCGAGCAGCTCGTCCGATAACCCACCGACCGACGAAGTGATCGCGGCGATCCCATGAGGTACCTCGTGCCGGTGCTCATCATGCTTGGTCTCATCGGACTGGTTGTCATCAACGCCGGAGGAGGACGACAGGGCTGGAAGGTTGGTCAGTCCATCCTCCTGGTCTTGGCCGCGTTGGTGCTGATGGCAGCGCTGTTCGCGTTCTTCGTGACCAAGCCTTCGCTCTAGGACCCGAAGATCAAGGGTTCCGACCGACGCCGAACGCGCCGCGTCGTGCGGAGGTAGAGCTCTTCCAGCTCCTGACGAGGTTGGCCCTCGAAACCCATCGCAACCGCAAGGGCTTCAAGTTCCTCCGGTTTGGTCGTCAACATGTCGCGCGGCTTGCCTACCAACATGAAGTAGCGGTTCCGCAAGCGGGTTAGGAACTCGTAGGAGACCTCGAACACCTCGGCGGTATCAGGATCTATGAATCCCGCGTCGCGCGCCGCGTGCAGTACCGCCATGGTGTTCGGATCCTGAAGCTCAGGATGGGCATGACCATGCCGAAGTTGGAGCAGCTGCAGCGCGAACTCGATGTCGGATAGCCCACCGGGACCGAGCTTGAGGTGCCGGCGAGGGTCGACCGACCTCGGGATGCGCTCGCGCTCCATCCTGCCCTTGAGGTGACGCACCTGCGTCAAAGCTTCCGGCGTTAGTCGCTCCGGAAACGCGAGCGGGCGTGAGATGTCCAGGAATCTTTCGCCTACGCTCTGGTCACCGGCAGCGATCCGCGCTTTCGTGAGGGCCTGGTGCTCCCACGGCTCGGACCATCTCTCGTAGTACTCGGAGAACCCGGCGAGTGACCGGGCCAGGGGGCCCTGTTTGCCCTCCGGCCGGAGCCCTGCGTCTATGCGGAACGCCTGGCCCTCCGGGGTGACCTCGCCGATCGAGCGCATCAGCTCCTCCGCAAGTTCCTCGGCCCGATGAGGATCCCCGTCGTGGACGAACATCACATCGATATCGGATGAGTAACTGAGCTCGCGGCCCCCAAGCTTGCCCATACCGATCACCGCGAAAGGGATGTCGGGGTCGGCGAGCGCAGCTTCGAGACATGCGTCCGCCAGATCGGCCAGTCCTCGTCCAACACCCGACTGATCCGTGGTTGCACCGAGGTCCGCAACCGCGACGCGCAACATCTCCCTACGTTTGAAACGGCGCAGTCCATCGAGACGATCCTCCGGGTCCCGCCACTCGAGTGATGCATGCGCCTCGCGCACCAGACGATCCCTGTCCTTGATCGGACCCGGTCCGTCGGGATCGGCGATCGAGGCCAGTTCCTCGGGCACCTGTGCCAAGACCTCGCCGAGCAATCGGCCACTGCCGAGCAGGCGAGCGAGGAACGCGATGCCTGGGGGGTTGTCGCGCAGATTGCCGAGGGGATCCAGGCGACCCTCGAGGGCCTCTCCCAAACGTAAGAAGTGGAACAGACCGGCATCGGGTGCCGGACTGATCGCTAGGGAGCGCAGCAACGCCGGGGTCAGGACACGCATCAGCTTCGCTCTTCGAGAGGTCCCCGATACGAGCCCTTCCAGTGTCCGGGCCGCTTTGACGACATCCCTGAACCCCAAGAGTCGAAGGCGTTCCTGCAGGCCCTCCTCCGACATGCGCGAACCCGTCGTGTCGGCGAGCGACTCGATCATCGGCCGGTAGAACAGTTTCTCGAACCGGTTCCGGACGTCCGCGAGCACCCCCCGATGCGCGCTATCGAACCGAGACGCCGCCGAAGCCGATGGCGTGTCCTTGAACCCCATGACCCGCGCCAGACGGTTCCGGTCTTCCTCCGAGGACGGCAGATGACGGACACGTCGTTCCTGCCACAGCTGGATCCGGTGTTCCACGGTCCTGAGCCATCTGTAAGCAACGCCGAGGCCGGCGGCATCGTCCTCCGCTATGTAGCCACCCTCTACGAGACGGCCGAGGGCGTCCAATGTGTTTCCGGTACGAACCGTCTCATCGCTGCTGCCGTGAACGAGCTGTAGCAGTTGCACCGAGAACTCGATGTCTCGAATGCCCCCCGGCCCCAGCTTCACGTCATCCCCGTCGGGCCCTTTCCTGCGCGACGAACGTCCTGCTTGCTCCTCTACTCTCGACTTCATCTCGCGCACGCTCGCCACGCGCTCCTCCGAGATCGCCCCGGCGTACACGAACTCACGCGTGCTCGCGACGAAGCCCTGACCGAGGTTCCCCGGACCAGCTATCGCGCGCGCTTTGATGAGAGCCTGGAACTCCCATGGCTTCGCCCACCGGCGGTAGTACTCGAGGTAGCCCTCAAGCGAGCGCGCCAACGCGCCGCTCTTTCCTTCGGGACGCAGATTCGTGTCGACGATGAACGCCTGGCCCTGAGGGGTGTGGTCCCCCAGCAGCTTGAGCAGTGCCTCGGCCTTCGGGGTTGCGACAGACACATCCGAAGCAGCGACGAACATCAGATCGATGTCCGAGTAGTAGTTGAGCTCGCGTCCTCCGAGCTTCCCCATCCCTACAACGACGATGTCGTCGGACGCATCAACAGCCTCGAGAGCAACGACAACGCAAGCGTCGACAAGATCGCTCAACGCGCGTCCAACCGTTTCGAGCTCTATCTCTCCGCCTACATCTCGGGCCGCGATCTCCGCGACGCGGCGTCTCTTTTCCAGTCGCACGCCACCGAATCCATCGCGCGATAAAAGCGCGCGCATGATGTCGATGTAGTCGTCGCGTGTCGGGAGATCGGCCTCCGACTGCAGTATTTGCAGAAGTTCATCGTCAGAGTCGAGGAATCCGGACATCGTTTTACTCGCACCACGCAACGCATCAACACGCTTCTCATGCATCGATGTAATTCCAGACTACGTAGCGCGTTCGCTTGAACACCTTTACCGCCTAGCGTTCTGTCTCGTCCACAAAAGTTAGATGCACCTTTTCAGGTTTAGCTAGAGGGTGCCGATCGCGATACGCGGCTAACTTGGCGCACTTCACGGGAAGCAAGGTTCCCCCAAAACGCGGGCATCTGATTCAAAGCAGTTGGGTGCGCGGACCTTGCTAAAGCAAGCAAGCACATGGAGGTGGTTCTCTCTAATGGCTGGCAAACACGCGTGTGCGCGGGCAGCAGCGGTGATCAGTATCACTGCGATGATCTTTTCGGTAGCTCCTCAGGCTGCACAGGCTCAGGATGCCCCAACCTGGCAGAGGCATCGGACCTACCTGATCGAACGCGCCCGGAATCAGCTCGGGACCCCGTACCGGTCCGCCGGCACGTCTCCACAGTCGGGGTTCGATTGCTCGGGGTTCACGAGGTGGGTGTTCGACAGCAGGGTGTCCTTGCCGCACTCATCGATGGACCAGTTCAACATGGCCTCACGTAATGGGTTCAAGCGCATCTGGAAGATCACGAACCTGGAACGAGGCGATCTCGTCTTCTTCAAGACGACCAGCGCACGCGTAGGTCACGCGGGTATGTACATCGGTAGGGGACGTTTCATCCACTCGAGCTCCTCAGGCGGCAGCGTGCGTATCGACCGCATCAACGACCCGTACTACTACCGATCCAGGTTCGTCGGAGCGACGCGCACTCCCTTCACGCAGCGCTACCGCGGCTAAAGGATCGGTAGGTAACGCGTTACCTCGTAAGGGGACACGTACTCCTTGTACTGATCCCACTCGCTGCGCTTGTTGCGCAAGAGGTACTCGAAGACCTGCTCACCCAGAGTCTCGGCGACGAGGTCTGACCGTTCCATCTCCGATAGCGCTTCGTTGAGATCGTCGGGGAGTCGATGTATCCCCGCGGAGCGTCGCTCGGCTTCGGTCATCTCGTAGATGTTGTCGGTCGCTTCAGGTGGAAGGTCGTATCCCTCGTCGATCCCTTTCAATCCTGCCGCGAGCATCACCGAGAACGCTAGGTATGGGTTGCAAGCCGGATCGGGTGACCTGAACTCGATGCGCGTGGACTGATCCTTGCGAGGCTTGTACATAGGC
>JAXDJQ010000151.1:0-3531 GCA_034667565.1 Actinomycetota bacterium | reverse complement strand
CCGGAGGACTACCTCGCGGTCCCTGAAGAGGAGCTCCAGAGAGACATCCAGTCGACGGGCTTCTTCCGCCAGAAGACGAGATCGTTGCGAGGGATGGCCCAGAGGTTGCTCGACGGCTACGGCGGGGAGGTGCCGAGCACCGTCGCCGAGCTCATCACGCTGCCGGGCGTAGCCCGGAAGACGGCGAACGTCGTCCAGTTGAACCTGTTCCCCGAGGTTGCGATCAAGGATCCCGATGCGGGCATCGCGGTCGACACCCACGTCGGGCGTGTCGCCGTGCGACTCGGCTTGACCCAGTGGGGGCCGAAGGAAGCGGTGAAGATCGAGCAAGATCTGATGGAGCGCGTGCCCAAGAGGAAGTGGTTGGTGATAACCGACCTGTTGATCGAACATGGCAGGAACATCTGTGATGCGAAGAAGCCGCAGTGTGAGCGCTGTCCGATCGAGCCCCTGTGTCCTTCCTCTCAGGAGGCTGGACTTCCCGATCTCTACCGTGTTGCGATGGCCAAGATGCCCAAACGCCCGCGCCCCAAGACTTAAGTCCCGGCCCCTTTAGGCTTGAAGAATGACGAAGAAGGTCGTCCTCGCTGCACCCCGCGGATATTGCGCGGGTGTAGATCGGGCCGTTCAGATGGTGGAACGGGCGATCGACACCTGCGGGGCCCCCGTCTATGTCCGCAAAGAGATAGTCCATAACCGCCACGTCGTACAGGAGCTCGAGAAACGCGGCGCTATCTTCGTCGACTCCGAGGATCAGATCCCCGAAGGGGCCGTGTGCATCTTCTCTGCCCACGGTGTCTCGCCCGAGGTACGCAGGAACGCCGAGGCCCGGAACCTTCAAGTCATCGACGCGACGTGCCCTCTCGTGACGAAGGTCCACCTCGAAGCTAAGCGGTTCGACCGGGCGGGACGGAAGATCGTCCTCGTCGGTCACGAGGGCCACGAAGAGATCGAGGGGACCGCGGGAGAGGCCCCTGTTTCTACATTCGTCATCGAGAGCCCCGAACAGATCGCAACCCTGCCTATCGCACCGGGCGAGCCCGTCTCCTACCTGACCCAGACCACATTGTCGGTCGATGACACGCTGCAGACCGTCGAGGCCCTACGCGAGCACTTCACTGACCTCGCCGGCCCCCGGAGCGACGACATCTGTTACGCGACCCAGAACCGTCAGGTCGCGGTCAAAGCGATCGCTCCCGAGTCGGATGTTGTACTGATCGTCGGTGCTCTTAACTCGAGCAATTCGAATCGGATGGTCGAGGTTGCCAAGGTCGCGGGAACCCCCGCCTACCTCGTACCGGACGTTTCCCAGCTCGATCCCGCATGGCTCGAGGGGGCCGAAACGGTGGGCGTCAGTTCGGGCGCGAGTGCTCCCGAGGTCCTTGTGGACAGGCTCCTCGATCGCTTAGCCGAGCTCGGTTATTCGGCCGTCGAGACACGGGAGATAACGCAGGAAGACGTGACGTTCTCGCTGCCCCCCTGGTTGCGTCACGAAGGGCCGGTTCCGACCCCCGGCTAACCCGACAGAACGATCAGGTGGTCGTTCTCGCCCAGCTCCACCTCGGCGCGTTTCGAAGGGTTCAACACGACCTGGGCCGGCGCGCCGTCAACCGGTCCCTTCCGATAACCGACCGCGACGTCGTTCTTCGCACTTGCCGCGACCACTGCACTCGCGAACGGGTGTCTTCCTGGTGGCAAGAAGCTGGTAGCTGGTTTCAGCACGATCTCTGCCCGATCTGCATCGAAGAGTGAGGCGAACAGGGGGTCGAGCTCGGGGTTCTCTGCCACCTGGGCGATCATGAGGCTGACGAGTTGCTCGCTGACGATGAAGTCGTCGGGATTCGCAACCTCGGCCAGTTTCACGTCGCCGACGTCGAGCAACTCGGTCACGATGGTCACCGCCCTTCCTTCCCGCTCCTGTGTGATCTGGCGAAGCTGCAGCAAAGTCATCAAAGTCTTCGCGTCGCTCTCGCTTGGCGTCATGCCTTCCCGGTAGCAGAGCACGATGATGTGATCGAGGTGCTTTTCCGCCATCAGATGGGGGAGGGCGCCATCCTCCGGTCGCTCCGCCTCGGTCACCTCGACGTGCAGGTTGCGGAGATGCGTGTCCACGTCGACCTGTCGGCGATCGACGAAGGCTGGGTCGAAGAGAACGTGCGCGCTGGATCCGGGAGCGACGTAGTGGTCGAGCTGACTGAGAATGGCCGAACCGAGGGAGTTCCAACCGATGATCAGCATGTGCTCGGGAGCGGGTGGTTTGTCGATCGTCGCATGCACCGGTACATCGACGGAGGCAGGGTCGGAGAAGATCACCGTGTCGTCGTCCTCGGATATCGCGATGACGCTGTCACCGTTGCCGACCACTGTGTCCATCGGGGGGTTCAGAACGATGTCCCCATCTGCTTTCCGGAGACCGATCACGGCCGACTTGTCGTACGCGATCAGAACCTCGCCGAACGTCAATCCCTCGGCCTTCGGTTCCCTTGAGAAATAGATCTCGTCACCGGAGAAATCCAGCAGGTCCTGGTAGACGAAGCTAAGACCGGACTGGCGGCAGACCTGAGCCGTTATCCGGGCGATGATCTGACTCGAGACGATCGTTGCGATCCGACCTTGGGTCGTTACCTCGAGCGAGCGCGCATGACGATCGTCTTCGAGCTCCGCGATCACATTGAGCTTCTCCAGTCCGGGATCGAGGTGCATCAGCGCAAGGACGGTCTTGATCACCTGGGCGTCGGCGCCTTCCCCTTGCGGGTTCAAGACGATCGTTGACTTAGCGGACAGTGGAGCGACGATCTCGAGGTCAAGCGGGTCGGACGGGTTACCGGTTCGGCAGACGACCTTCGTCCGTCCCAGGGGGACGATGCGACTGCGGATCTCGTCTTCCATGAAGACCTTGTCTTCGGTTGCCATAACAACGATCGCCGCGTTGCGCTGATTCTCATTAGCGAGCATCAGCTCGGAGATGATCGTCATGATCTTCGGCGACCACCCTAGGATCAGCGTGTGTCCCGATTCGATGACGAGCGTCTTTCCTTTACGCAGCTCGTCGAGCTTCGAGCTGATCCCATTCGCGAGGAGACCGATCAAGGTCGACACGATCAAGACGCCGCCAAGAGTGACGAGGAGGGCAACGATCCGGAACGACCAGCCCACGTCCGTGCCCATCACGCCCGGATCCAGCGTTCTCACGAGACTCTGCCAGGCCGCTTCTAGCAGCGGGAGGTGCTTGCCGCTGTTCGTCGATGCTGCGATCCGGAAGACCACCAGGATCGCAGCGGCAACCAGGATCATCAAAAGCGTCGCCGCGGCGAGCCAAACGACGAGCGAGGAAGTACCTCGCGACAACGCGGTGTCGAAGCGATAACGCAGCTTCTGCCGCAGCGAGGGGTTCAGCGGATCTAGGTTGCGATCGTTTGCTCGACCTCATTGGCGAAGTCGAAATCCCACGGCGTGAGGCCACCCTCAGCATGGGTGGTCAGAACGAGTTTGACCTTGTTCCACCTGATGTCGATGTCGGGATGGTGGTCC
>JAXDJQ010000150.1:0-11444 GCA_034667565.1 Actinomycetota bacterium | reverse complement strand
TCGCCGACATCAGCGTCACGGAGGGGAACGACGGGACCAGCACCGCCCAGGTGACATTGACGAAGTCGGGGACCACTACCCAACAGGTTCGGGTCGATTACGAGGCATCCGACGAGACTGCGATGTTCTCGGATGCCGACTATTACGACATGAGCGGGACGATGTTCTGGGACCCGGCCGAAACGACGAAGACCATCACGGTAACGATCGTCGGCGACACGGTTGACGAGCCCGACGAGGCCTTCGTCATCAACCTTTCGAACCCAACTAACGCCACGATCTCGGATGCCCAGGGCCGAGTCACGATCCTCGACGACGACGTGCCTGTGGTCGTGAGCATCGGCGACACGAGCATCGTCGAGGGTGACTCGAGCAATCAGCCCGTCACCTTCACGATCTCGCTGTCGCGCGCAGTGAGCAGAGCTGTGAGCGTTTCGTATGCAACGGCCGATGGAACCGCAACCTTTTCGGGCGCCGACTACTTCCAGACTTTCGGGACGGTCGTCTTCCAACCAGGCCAGACCTCTCGGACGATCACCGTTGCCGTAGCTGGCGATACCGTCGACGAGAACGACGAGACGTTCGTCGTGAACCTGTCGAATCCGACGGGGATGGTGCTCGGTGACAGCACCGGCATGGCCACGATCTTCGATAACGACACCGCCGCAGGCGGAGGCGGCGGAGGCGGAGGCGGAGGCGGCGGCGGCGGCACGGCCCCCACTGTTGCGATAACCGATCAGTCCGTCCAGGAGGGCAACTCGGGAACGACCAACATGGTGTTCACGGTCTCACTGACCAGTGCCGCGCCGAACTCGGTCACCGTCAACTACGAGACCGCGCGCGGTAGTGCGATCGAGGGCCAGGACTTCACCACTACCACCGGTCAGCTGGTGTTCGCAGTTGGCGAGACGAGCAAGACGATCACCGTGCCGATAATCGGGGACGTGTCTGACGAAGAGAACGAGACCTTCAGCGTGCTCCTCAAGCAAGTGACCGGAGCTACGTTCTCCGATTCGAACGGCCTCGGGACGATCATCGATGACGACGGGACACCAACCCTGTCGGTGTCAGATGCATCTACCCTCGAGGGTGACGACGGTGAGACCCATGTGATCGTCACGATGCAACTGTCGGGCCCGAGCTCTGGATTCGTCTCCGTCGATATCGCGAGCGCTGATGGGACCGCGCTGTTCAATGACACCGATTTCCAGTCCATCGCCGGGACTCTCGTCTTCCAACCGGGTCAAACCCAGCGAACCGTGGATCTCGTCGTTTTCGGCGATGTGGACATCGAGCCCGACGAGTACTTCTTCTTCCAGCTTTCGAACGCCGACGGAGCCGTTCTGAGCGATGCATCGGCTCGGATCGACATCCTCAACGACGAGGCAACTCCGACCTTCACGACTCTGAACGTGGTCAAGAAGACCGGACAACTGGTCGCACGCGGGAGAGTCACCCCCCTGGTGACCGGAGATGTTGTCGTCGAGCTCTTCAAGAAACGCGACGGACGGTTCGTGCTCCTCGAGACTAAGAACGCTCAGCTCGTGGGACATCCCGACGCGACCACGCCTTTCAGTTCGTACCGGCAGATCTTGAGACGACCTGGTAGCGGAAGGTGTCGGGTCATCGCGACCTTCGCGGGTTCCGGCTCGTTCGAGGGAAGTTCCGCGCGCTCCTCGTTTCCCTGCTGAACCCGCGTAGTTAGTCCAAAGAGTCGATGAGCGAGCACGCTGTCGTGATCGCCGGAGGCGGTCCGACCGGGCTGACGTTGGCCGCAGAGCTTGCGCTCGCGGGCGTGGACGTTGCCATAGTGGAGCGGCGTCCCACCCAGGACCTCCCCGGGTCGCGCGCGGGTGGTCTGCACTCGCGCACGATCGAGGTCTTCGATCAACGCGGTATCGCCGACCGGTTCCTGTCGGAGGGACAGGTGGCCCAGGTCCAGGGCTTCGCGTTCAATCGTTTGGACATGAGCGACTTCCCCTCCCGGCACCCCTACGGCCTCGGGTTGTGGCAGAACCACATCGAGCGCATCCTGGCCGACTGGGTCGGGGAGCTCGCGGTGACCTTCTATCGCGGCCGGGAGGTGACGGGATTCGCCCAGGACACAAGCGGCGTCGACATCGAGGTATCCGACGGTCACGGGTTGCGTGCGCGATACCTGGTCGGCTGCGACGGAGGACGCAGCGTGGTCCGCAAGACGGCCGGCATCGAGTTCCCCGGCTGGGATCCCACCATCAGCCACCTGCTCGCCGAGGTCGAGGTGACAGAGGAGCCGGAATTAGGCATCCGTCAGGACGACCTTGGCACCCATTCCTTCGGACGGAAGGACTACGAGATCCGCGCCGGGGGCGAGATCGTCTACGCGGATGAGGGTCCGGTTGGGGTCATGGTGACCGAGAAGGACGTGGGAGCCGAAGGGGAACCCACCTTGCGCGATCTCAGCGAGGCCTTGATCGCCGTCTACGGCACCGACTACGGGATCCACAGCCCCACGTGGATCACGCGGTTCACCGACATGTCGCGACAGGCGGCGACCTACCGCGCCGGGCGGGTGCTGCTGGCGGGGGATGCCGCGCACGTGCATTACCCGGCCGGCGGACAAGGTCTGAACACGGGCGTGCAGGATGCGGTGAACCTGGGATGGAAGCTGGCTCAGGTCGTCAAGGAGATCTCGCCACCAAGCCTTCTGGATACCTATCAGTCGGAGCGCCATCCGGTTGCGGCTCGCGTGCTACAGAACACGATGGCCCAGACCGCGTTGATGCGTCCCCCCGACGCGCGCCTCGAGGCACTGCGCGCAACCGTGGCGGAACTGTTGAGCATGGACGAGCCGCGCGAACGGTTCGCAGCGATGCTGTCCGGTCTGGATATCCACTACGACCTCGGCGAGGGACATCCATTGCTCGGCCGTCGCATGCCCGACCTCGACCTGATCACAACAGATGGCCCACTTCGGGTGTTCACCTTGCTGCATGGTGCCCGACCGGTGCTGCTCAACCTCGGTGAACCCGGCGCCTTCGATCTCACCGCGTGGGCGGAGCGTGTTCAGGTGATCGACGCGATCTACGAAGGCAGCTGGGAGTTACCGGTCCTCGGCGTGGTGACTGCTCCGAGCGCGGTGTTGATCCGGCCCGACGGATACGTCGCCTGGGTCGGAGAACCGACCGACGCGAGCCTTTCCGACGCGCTGACCACCTGGTTCGGACCGCCCGCCGCGGCGTAGTCGGTGAGGTTCTACGGGACCCTCGGCACCTCGATGCACCCGGCCAGTTCGCCCAGTTGTCGCAGGCCGGTCAGATCGCCGGTTCCCCATGCAGCCGGCGACGACACGAGGTTGGGATTCATCACCTGAGCCGGGTCGGTCACGTGACCGAGCCCGAGCACATGACCAAGCTCGTGCAGCACGACCTTGCCCCACGTCTTGCCGGGTCGGAAACCGTTGTCGAGTTGATCCGCTCCGTTCAAGAAGATGCTTCCCGTGACGTAGACCCAACGACCCGATGGGTTGGCCTCGATGAGGCTGCCGGCAACTCCGACGTCGTCAACTTCGAAGATCTGTGAGTCGAACGGGATCCACCCGATCAGGAGTGGTGCCCACCGGTGTCCGTAGCGATCATCTTGGACCGGAGCGCGATCTTGGGCCAGCGGCTCGTCCACCTCACCCTCGTAGGCGAAACGGATACCCGTCGCTTCGGCTGTCAGCGCGATCGCGCCCTGTACGTCCTCGATCCCTCCACGCGGTGCGTTCGCTGGATTGATGACGTACGCAAGAGGCGTACACGGGTCGTAATGAACCGGGAGCTTCGTGGCGGGATCGATGCTCAGGAACTTGAATCCCCGCGGGTCGACCTGACCCGGCAACGGAGCGGCGGGCTCAGAGCGTAGGAACGAGACCACATTGACGCCTGCGTAGGTGAGGACCAGCGCGATGAGGACGACCAGGGCGACCACCCTGGCTCCAGCTGAGCGTCCTCGATAGGGCTCTTCGTCGGGTTCGAAACTCGTTGACATGCCCTTTCATCGTAGGTCCGCGCGGGTGGTTCACGAACGAACGAACAAGGCCTTGGGGAGGGGGGTCCAGGTGTTAGTTTCTGGCCCGTATCCAGGGGTTTTGGACCTGTCGCGACCACCCGACCAACGTAGGAGCGAGTTCCTAAAGTGCCTCAGGGCTACTTCGGCCAGTACGTCACGATCGGTATCTTCGTCATCGTCGGGATAGGTCTCGTTTTCGGGACCCTGGCGCTGTCGAAACTCCTCCGTCCCAACCTTCCCAGCTACGAGAAGTCCACCACCTACGAGTCGGGGATCGATCCCATCGGGAGCGGTTGGGCCCAGACGAACGTCCGCTACTACGTGTTCGCGCTGCTCTTCGTGGTCTTCGACGTAGAGGCGGTGTTCCTGTTCCCGTGGGCCATCGTCTTCCAGAAGCTAGGAACCCAGGCCTTCATCGAGATGATCGTCTTCATCGCCATCCTGGCCCTCGCACTCCTCTATGCGATCAAGAAGCGGGTGCTCGAATGGCTGTGATGGAGAAAGTGAAGCTCCCGGGACCTGCATCCTGGGTGCTGAACTGGTCCCGCAAGTACTCCCTCTGGTGCATGCAGTTCGGTCTTGCCTGTTGCGGTATCGAGATGGGGGCCGCGTTCGCCACGAAGTTCGACATCATCCGGTTCGGCGTGATCCCGTTCCCTGCCTCGCCGCGCCAGGCCGACCTTCTAGTCGTGGCCGGCACCGTGACCGACAAGATGGCGGCTCCGCTGAAGCGCGTCTACGACCAGATGCCCGAGCCCAAGTACGTGATCTCGATGGGGTCGTGCGCCAACTGCGGCGGTCCTTATTGGGACAGCTATGCGGTGACGAAGGGTGTCGACCAGATCATCCCCGTCGACGTCTACGTACCGGGTTGTCCTCCCCGTCCCGAAGCACTGCTGCAAGGCGTGATCCGACTGCAGCAGATGATCCAGGGCGAGAACATCCAGACGAAGTGGGGTGGGCTCGAGCCGGAGATCCCGCACATCCCCGAGCCCGGCCTGGCGGGCGGTATCTAGTGCCGGTAACCGAGAGGGTGAGCGCGGAGGATGCACTCGAGCGCGTGCGCAGCGCGCTCGGAGACAACGTCACGGAGCTGCATGTGAACCACGGTCACGTCGATCTCGTCTGTGATCCCGCGAAACTCGTAGATGTCGTGCGCACGTTGCGCGACGCAGACGGGTTGCGGTTCGAGTTCTTCACTTTCCTGTCTGCAGTCGATCGCACCGAGTTCGGCGGAGGAGACGGTGAGAAGGCCGGCGGGCTAGAGGTGTTGATCCACCTGTATTCACCGCAGTACGTCGCTCACGTCACCCTTCATGTCCCCGTTGCCCTCGAGGGCTCTACCTGCCCATCCATCACCGACCTGTTCCTTGGTGCTCTGTGGCACGAGCGTGAGACCCACGAGATGTTCGGTATCGACTTCGAGGGACACCCGAAGCTCGTGAACCTCTACCTGCCCGAGGATTTCGCAGGCAACCCCCTGCGCAGGTCGTTCAAGCTCCCGTCGCGCAACATCAAGGAGTGGCCCGGAGCTAAAGACCCCGAAGAAGCAGCAGCGGGGGGTCGATAAGCGTGGCGACGACGGAGGACCGGTTCACCGAGACCGATGACCTGACGAACCAGATGTCGGTCGAGAACCTTGCGACCCAAGAGATGGTTCTCAACGTCGGACCGCAGCACCCGGCAACGCACGGGGTGTTCCGCCTGCTTGCGACGATCGACGGAGAGATCCTCACCGACGCCGAACCGGTGATCGGTTACATGCACCGCGGCTACGAGAAGCTGGTTGAGGCACGCGACTACCGCCAGATAACGAACCTCGTGTCGCGCATGGACTGGCTGTCCGGTATCAACAACGAGCTACCTCTCGCCCTTGCGATCGAACAACTCATGGGTCTCGAAGTTCCGCCGCGCGCCCAGTACCTGCGGGTGATCCTGTGCGAGATGAACCGGATCTTGAACCACTTGATGTTCTTTGCCAGCTTCGGTGCCGAGCTCGGTGCGATCACCCCCACGTTCTATGCGTTCCGCGAACGTGAAGACATCCAGCGTGTGATGGAGGACACGACCGGGGGCCGGATGCACTTCGGTTTCTTCCGGCCCGGCGGTCTGAAGGAGGACGTGCCGCGCGGCTTCTACGCGAGTGCCCTCGCAGGTGTGCGTCAGGTTATCGACCGTCTTCCCGACTACGAGAACCTCTTGGTCGGCAACGAGATCTTCAAGGGCCGCACGATCGACGTCGGTGTGCTCGATAAGCAGACCGCCTTCAACTACGGCGTCTCAGGACCCATCGCGCGAGGTTCGGGCATCGACATGGACGTGCGTAAGGACGAGCCGTACCTCGTTTACGACCACTTCGACTGGGAGGTGTCGACTGCACCGAACGGTGATTGTTTCGACCGCTTCTGGGTCCTGGTCCACGAGGTCGTCGAGTCGGCCAAGATCGTGGAGCAAGCGATCGAAGGGATCCCATCGGGTCCGATCCTCGGCAAAGTGCCTCGCGTTGTGCAGATCCCCGAAGGTGAGGCCTACATCCGCACCGAGAACCCACTCGGGGAGCTCGGCTTCTATCTGATCTCCGACGGTGACAAGAAGCCGTATCGGATGAAGATCCGCACGCCGAGCTACAACAACGTGTCGTGTCTTCCGGCGGTGTTGAGGGGCACGCTCGTGTCCGACATGATCGCGATCCTCGGAAGCTTCTTCTTCGTCCTCGGGGACATCGATCGCTGATGGGTTACGAGGTCAATCTTCCGTTCCTCGAGTTCACGTTCACCGCGTGGCAGATCCTGATCGTCAAGCTGCTCGTGATCCTGACGGTCGTACCCGTTGGCGCACTGGCCGGTGGCTACGCGCTGCACAAGGAACTGGGACACCTCCAGCACCGTCTCGGTCCGATGTATGCGGGAGGTTTCCACGGCTGGGCACAGACCCTCGCCGACGGGATCAAGTTCATCTACAAGGAAGACATCATCCCGGCGAGCGCCGACAAGCGGGTGTTCACATGGGCTCCTGCCGCGATCTTCGTCCCGGTGCTCATGTTGTTCCTGGTGATCCCGATCGATCGCAGTCTCATCGTCGAGGATCTCGACGTCGGCATCTTCTATCTCTTGGCGATCGGTTCGGTCGGTGTGATCGGAACCCTCATGGCCGGATGGGCGTCGGCGAACAAGTACGCGCTGATCGGTGCGGTACGTGGCGCCGCTCAGCTGATCGCTTACGAGCTACCGATCGTTCTCACCGCGGCGGCAGTGGCGATGCTTGCCGGGACGCTTTCCATCGTCGGCATCGTCGAGGCTCAGGACTGGCCCTTCCTGCTGTGGCCGCCTGGTCTCGGCTTCGCGCTCTTCCTTGTGTTCCTGATCGGTGCGATCGCCGAGATGAATCTGCCCCCGTTCGACATGCCCGTCGCCGAGTCCGAGATCATCACGGGCGCGTTCACCGAGTACTCAGGTATGCGGTTCATCTTCGCTTTCTTCTTCGCGGAGATGGGTCACATCGTTGCGTTCAGCGGTATCGCGACGACCCTCTTCCTCGGCGGTTACCGGCCGATAGTCCCGTGGGGGCCGCTCGAGCACATCCCCGGCATCATCTGGTTCATGGGGAAGCTGTTCTTCATGTTCTTCCTCATCATCTGGATCCGCTTCACGTTCCCGCGCTTGCGTGAAGACCAACTGCAGAAGCTCGCGTGGAAGTACCTGATCCCCGTGTCCTTGGTTCTCGTGCTCGCGACCGGCGCATGGGTCCTGTACGCACCGGAGTCCATATGGCCGTAGACGAGCGCACCGCATACGAGGAGATGCGCCTCAAGAAGGCGCGCAAGATGGGCTTCGGTCTTGGTCTCCTCAAGGGCATGGCCGTGACCTTGAAGCACCTCTTCAAACACAACTCCGTGATCCAGTACCCGGACGAACGTCAGGATCTCTCCCCGCGCACCCGTGGTGTGATCGCGTTGAAGGAAGAGAACTGCACCGTGTGCATGCTGTGCGCGCGCGAGTGCCCCGATTGGTGCATCTACATCGATTCGCACAAGGAGACGTTGCCGCCGAAACGCGAGGGCGGCCGTCAGCGCAAGCGCAATGTGCTCGACCGCTTCGCGATCGACTACGCCTTGTGCATGTATTGCGGGATCTGCGTCGAGGTCTGCCCTTACGACGCCCTGTTCTGGTCCCGTGAGTTCGAATACGCGGAGTACGACATCCGTAACCTCACCCACGAGAAGGAACGCCTCTCCGACTGGATGGCAACGGTGCTCCCGCCGCCACCCTTGGAAGAAGGCGCGCTGCTCCCCGGAGCCCCCGAACCCGAGCTACGCGACCCAACCCCCCCCGCAACCACCCGCCCCGCCACCGCAACAGCCTCCGCGGTAGAGACCCGCCCCGAACAAGAAGCAACGGCCCCCACCGGCGGCCAGGCGACGCCGGCAGAAGCCCCAGCGGCGATGACCACCGAAACGAAAGAACAAGGAACCCCCTCCGAACCCGCAGTCGAGAAGCCCGCGACTCCGGAGGCTTCGGGGGTGTCCGCGGCCGGGGACATTGCAGAATTGTCAGACACGAGCCCCGCCCAAACTGAAGCGGCCCAGGTTGAGCGGCCGGTGTCTGACAATTCTGGAGTCCCCTCAGCGGACACTCCCGAAGCCGACCAGCCGCACGTAGCCGGCGGTCTCAGCGAGAAAGAGGTCGCGCAGTTCCAGGAGTCGCCGGGGCCGAACGTAGAGGTTCCGCACGAGGCGCCGCACCCGGTCGCGTTAGAGCGGACCGAGGATCCCGAGGCCGTCTACCAACAGGTCCTGCAGGAGCAGAAGGACAAGGGGTCGTCGCCTCAGGTCGCCGAGGCACGCGCCAAGGTCGCACGCGTCAAGGCGGAGCGCGGGATCAAGCGCGGCCCCACTCCTATGCACGTCGATAAGCCCGTACCCAGCGCGCCCACGAAGGGTCAGCCTGCGGAACCCGAGCCTGGCGGCGCGCCCGAGGCGAAAGACATCGAGCCTGATCCAGGACCCGTTGCACCCACGGACGGTGAAGCGTGAGCGCTGATCTCTGGCAGCAGATCGTCTTCTGGGCCCTCGCCGCGGTCATGACGTTCGCCGCTATCCGGGTGGTCACGTCGCGCAACGTGATCCATGCAGCCCTCTATCTAGTGGGCACGCTCCTCGGTGCCGCAGCCATCTACATGCTGCTCTACGCAGAGTTCGTCGCGTGGGTGCAGGTTCTCGTGTACGTCGGCGCCATCGTTGTGCTGATGTTGTTCGGGTTGATGCTCACCCGAGCCGAGATAGGTAAGGGGAACTTCGATAACGACCAGCGCTTGCTCGCCGCGGTGTGCTCGGCGGCCCTCTTCGGGGTTACCGCGTACGTCTTGGTCGACGCCTTCGAAGGTCAAGAGATCTCACTGGCGCGGACGGAGGCACCGACAACGTCTTCGATCGGTGAAGCGATCTTCTCTTCATACGTGTTGCCGTTCGAGATCGTTTCGGTATTGCTCCTGGCTGCTCTTGTGGGCGCCGTCGTCATCGCCCGGCGTGACTCGGAGGAAGACTGATGCCGGTCCACTACTTCCTCGTCCTGTCGGCATTGCTGTTCTCGATCGGTGTCTACGGCGTGCTCGCTCGCCAGAACGCGGTCCTCGTGTTGCTCTCGATCGAGCTGATGCTCAATGCCGTCAACATCAACCTGATCGCATTCTCGGCGTGGTTCGAGAACAACGGGTTGTCGGGTCAAGTCTTCGCCCTGTTCGTGATCGCCGTGGCGGCAGCCGAGGTTGGCGTTGGCCTTGCGATCGTGATCCTCATCTACCGGAACCGGCAGACCGTCGATGTCGACGAGATGTCGCTCATGAAGTGGTGATGTGATGCACGCACTACTTCTCGCCGCCGAGAATGCTCCGGGCGCGGTCCCGCAGGACGGGTTCATGACGCAGTACATGTGGCTCGTACCCCTACTGCCGGTGCTGTCGTTCTTCGCCATCCTTTTCTTCGGAAAGAAGACCAGCCATCGTGGTCACGCATTCGGGATCGCGGCGCTGTCCGTAGGCCTCGCCATGTCCCTCTACGCCTTCATCGAGCTGGCCGCCGGCAACGCGGCCGTCGAGAAGTCGTGGACCTGGTTCGACATCGGCGGCCACATCACCTTGGAGTTCGGGATGCACTACGACTTCCTGACCGGGGTCATGTTCGTAGTCGTCACTCTGATCGCGTTGTTGGTCCACATCTATTCCACGGGTTACATGCATGACGACGAGCGCTACACGATCTTCTTCGCGTTCCTCTCCCTGTTCACGGGATCGATGCTGTTCATGGTCATCGCGAACAACCTCCTTCAGCTGTTCGTCGGGTGGGAGCTCGTCGGTGTGTGCTCCTACTTCCTGATCGGTCACTACTGGGAGGAGAAGGAGAACTCCTCGGCCGCCATGAAGGCCTTCATCACGAACAGGGTGGGGGACATGGCGTTCCTGTTCGGGATCTTCGTGCTGTTCTTCGCCGGACATGGGTTCAACATCGAGGCTCTCAACCACGCGGTCCACGAGGGGCACCTGAGCGGCACGATCCTCACGGTCGGTGCCCTGCTGCTGTTCGGGGGAGTCATCAGCAAGTCGGCCCAGTTCCCGCTGTATGTCTGGTTGCCCGACGCGATGGCGGGTCCGACCCCGGTCTCTGCCTTGATCCACGCGGCGACGATGGTCGTCGCCGGTGTCTATCTCGTCGCTCGCATGTTCCTGTTGTTCGAGGGGGCCGATGGTGCGCTCGAGGTCGTTTCCGTCGTTGCCTCCATCACGATGTTGCTGGCGGCGATCCTCGCGTTGGTCCAGGACGACATCAAGCGAGTGCTCGCGTATTCGACCATCAGTCAGCTCGCGTACATGGTGGCTGCTCTCGGTGTCGGTGCTTACACCGCCGGTGTGTTCCACCTCTTCACGCACGCGATGTTCAAGGCACTGCTGTTCCTCGGTGCCGGTTCGCTGATCCACTCGGTCCATAGCAACAACATGAGCGACATGGGTGGCTTGCGGAAGTACATGCCGCATACGTTCAGGACGTTCGTCATCGGTTCCCTAGGACTTGCCGGGATCTTCCCGCTGGCCGGATTCTTCTCGAAGGACGAGATCATCGGTGAAGCCTTGCGGAGCGCGAGCGAGGGTCGACAGATCACTTCCTGGATCGTTCTGATATCTGCAACGATCACCGCTTTCCTCACGGCCCTGTATGTGACGCGCATGCTCATCAAGACCTTCTGGGGCGAGTACCGCGGTCACGGGACACCGCACGAGAGTCCGAGCTCGATGGTTACGCCACTGTGGATCCTGGCAGGAGCGACCCTGACGGTCGGGTTCCTCGGATTCCCCGTTATCGGCCCCTTCAAAGAGTGGATCAACGTCCCCGGCGAGGCGCACCACGGATTCCAGACCCTCTA
>JAXDJQ010000149.1:0-6476 GCA_034667565.1 Actinomycetota bacterium | reverse complement strand
CCCGACCCTCGGCCATCTCACGCCATGTCGATGCATCCATGCGATAGACGACGTCCGGGGCCCGGTCACCCGGGCCGATATAGATGTTGCAGGTGCCGTCCACGATGTGGATCGTGAAACGTCCGCCACCGGGTCCGGCGAGATCCAACTCGAACATCGTGTCGACGCCGTAGGTCCGCTCGGGGAGGAAGGCGAGATGGAGCATCATCACCGCGACTCCGGCCGTGAAGCGAGGAGCGAGGCGCCCGAACGCTCGCAGCGCCTGCGTCGATATGCGGTCGCGCGGTGTTACGGGAGCCACTCCTCCGCCCGGCGGTGGCCACGGCGCGTCGATGTGAGGCACCGCGAGCTCGACGTGAGGCATCGGGGCGCCGATCGCACGCATCTTCTTCTCGAGCTGCAAACCACCGAAGCTGAATAGATCGCCGAGTGAATAGCCGAACGCGCTCGTGTACGTGACGTCGCCGCCTGGCGGTTGGTAGATGTACGTGCCTAGACGGAGAGTCTCCGCGATGCCTTCGTGGATCGGCTCGATCAAAGACGGATCATCTGCCAGCAGATCCTTGATGACTTTGGCGCCGAAAGCGACGTGACGGGACTCGTCACGTGCCACTGCGGTGAAACCCGCTCGGAATCCAGGGAGGACCTGCTCATTGCGCGCCCACTGGAGGATGAACTTCTGACCGGTGAGGGCCAGAACACCCTCGATCACCAGGTGATACACCGCCATAGCCTTCGCGAACAGACGGATGTCGGTGGGATCGTCGCGTAGACGTGACGTGATGTCTTCCAGATAATCGTCGAACAGAGGTCCGAACCCAGGCCCGACCCATTGGCGCGAAGACTTCAAGCGCTTCGCTAGATCGCCATCCCCCGCCGCGATGACCTCTTGGAACCAGCGATCGAAGAAGATCGCGTGACGCGCTTCGTCGACACACTGGGTGGCGAGGAAGATCTTTTGCTCTAGCTTGGGTGCAGCCGTTACATACGGCGTCAAAGTTGCCGCCACTCGTTGCTCGGCGACGTAGAAGGCAGCCAAAGTCCACAACAGCCGGTCGCGTTGGTGTTGGTCCAAGTTCAACCAGTCGTCGCGATCCCGAGAGAGATCGAGGTCGGCAACCGACCAGTTCAATCGCTCCCAACGGAGATAGAGATCCCGATAGCTCGGCATCCGACGGGTGATCGAGTCGTTCAGCCGATCGAGGATGGAATCGGGATCCACCTCGGCGAGCTCGGTGAGGTCGCGGGTGTCCTCTCTGATCGCCACGAGAAGAGTGTAGTGAGGGGACTCCTTAAGTCCTGAACATCCGGACGAGCCATCGAAGGAACGCGGCCCCCAGGAGGCCGAACGCCGCCCACGGCGAGATCAAGCCCCCGACCAAGCGCATCACGACGGCACCCAAGCTGACGATCCCGAGAGCCTTCAGCATCGTCCGCGACTGCTTCTGAGGCACGATCCCGGTGTCCGCCGTCCAGCGCGCGCTCTCGACGAAAGATCTGCCGCACTCCGCACATTCAGAAGCTTTGATGTCGTTGTGGTGGCTGCAACGACTGCAGATCCAGACCGCGCCATCCCCTTCGACCGCGAACGCGGATGAGATCCCATCGTCGGTCGATTCGGACGGCCCCGCGACGATGCCAAGGGTCCCGCCGATCATCTCCTTGAGCTGGGGCGCTCCCTCCGTGTAGTCGATAGCAACCCGCTCGGGTCGAAGGCGCGTCGAGCACTGCATGCACCACTCGGCGTCGAGGTCATTCAACCCTCCACAACGGGGACATCTGAATGAGTGATCCCATTCCGGCTTCACTTCTTCGTCATCGACCACCCGGGTTCTCCTCTGAAGAGCGGGCCGCCAACTCGAACGAGTTGTCCGCATAAGCACGGCCCCCGCGGACACGCGCTCGCGCCGATGCGATGAGGTAGGCCGGGACGAAGAAAGGACCCCATCGTTCGTACTGTCGGACGTGCACAAGCTCGTGGGCCAGCAGCCTGGCGTCCGCCTTATCGACACACAACACGACATGACCGAACGTGATCGCCCGGTAACGCCAACCGAGTCGTCGGGGCCATCCCGCTCCCTCGGCCAGGAGGACACCGTGGGTCAGGTGTCGAGATCGGAAGGACAGCGAAAGGATCAGGCCTAGGAGTGACCAGGGGGCGGCCCAACCGACCCGCACCCACCTCAACGGATTTAGAGCGGTACCTCTGACAGCACGAGGATGCGGGGCTCGGTCATCTCGTCCATCGCCCATCGCAGACCCTCGCGGCCGCTCCCCGAATCCTTCGTTCCGCCGTAGGGCATCTGATCGGCTCGGAACGAAGAGACGTCGTTCTGGATCACTCCCCCGACCTCCATATCGCGATGCGCAAGCATGATGCGGTCGACGTCTTTGGTGAACACACCGGCCTGCAATCCGTATCGAGAGCTGTTCACCTCGGCGATGGCATCTGCGAAATCTGTATAGGTACCGAGCGTGACGACCGGCCCGAAGACCTCTTCACATCTCACCTTCATCGAAGAACGAGTGTTCGTGAGGATCGTGGGCAGATAGAACGGGTCCTCGCGCTTACCACCGGTGACGACCTCGGCCCCCGATTGAACCGCCTCGTCGACCCATGCAGAGATCCTCTCCAAGGCGTCGTGGTCGATCACGGGCCCCACGTCTGTCTCTGGGTCCATCGGGTCGCCCGTCTTCAACTTCTCGACCTCCGCAGCAAGCTTGTCGCTGAACTCATCGGCAACGGCCTCATGCACGAGCACGCGCTGCACCGCGATGCACGACTGCCCGGCTTGGTAGTAACCACCGAAGGCGATCCGCTGCGCGGCCCGATCGAGATCTGCATCGGAGTGCACGATGACGCCCGCGTTCCCACCCAGCTCAAGGGTTACGGCCTTCTTGGGGGCAGCCTTCTTGAGGTCCCAACCGACCTCCGAAGAGCCGGTGAACGAGATCTTGGCGAAGCGCTCGTCGGCGGCGAGCTTGCCGGCTTCGGCACCGCCGATCGGAAGAACCGACAACATGCCTGCGGGTAGATCTGTCTCCGAGAACAACTCCCCGAGGATCAACGCACCGAGGGGTGTCTTCGTGGCTGGCTTTATGACTATCGGAGCACCTACCGCCAGCGCCGGCGCCATCTTGTGCGCAACGAGGTTCACGGGGAAGTTGAACGGCGTGATCGCAAGCACGGGACCGAGCGGAAAACGGCGCACGATGCCCATGCGGGTGCCAAGGGAAGCCTCGGTGTCGAGCCTCATCACCTGACCGCCCTCGCGCCGGCATTCCTCGGCCGCCCACCTGAAGGTCGATACCGCGCGCGCTGCTTCCACCTTCGCCCACTTCAAGGGTTTTCCGCCTTCCCGCGCTATCGCCTCCGCGATCTCATCGCCGCGCTCCGACAGACGCTGAGAGATATGCATCAGCGCATCGGCGCGCGCGTGCACAGGTAGCTTCCGAGTTTCCTCGAATGCATCGCTTGCAGCTTGGGCGGCCGATTCCACGTCGGCTTTGGTTGGCGTGGCAACGGTCGCCACAACGGAACCGTCGAAGGGGCTGCTGACCTCGAACGTCGTGTCCGAGTCCTTCCATTCCCCCGCTACGAGATAGCTCTTGACCGAGCTCATGCTGGTAATGCTAGCCCTAGTCCGACGCGCCCCCATCGATCACTTCTCGTTTGCCCAGGCGCGAGGCGAGATCTACACGGATCACTTTACGCACGGCGAGCTCGATACATGCATCTGCCTTCGGCTCGCGGCCTTCCACGATCGTCACCGTCACGGCTTTCTTCGCGTAGTCGATCTCGACGTGGTCAACGCCGTAGCACTCCTCCACGCCAGACCAGAAGAAGAGGTCCAGCGCGTGGCCTCCAGCGCGCACCCGGAACCGGTCGAAGGACGTCGCGTGTGGGTCGACCAATCCTTCATGTGGTTCCACCCGCATGGGTCCCGCGTTCGAAGGTTGGCTCGCGCCCGGGGTGTTCGAAACGGCGGTATCGGGATAGGAACCGCCATCCGCCGCGGGTGTGGTGGCTGCTCCGCAACCCGCAAGGGATGCGAGCACCACGAGCGACACCAGCGCCTTGATGAGCATTCCCCTTGGACTCACGACCGTGACGATAGGTTCCGTTGCATGTTGATGGCGATATGTCACTCTGCAGCGGGCGGTTGGACGAAGGTCGACGATCTCGACCAACTCTCGGAGCTCCGTAAGGAGACCGGCAACGTTCTGTGGGCCGAAGCCGACGTCGAAAACCTCACCCATGAGGATGTGGATCTCATCGCGGAGGAATTCGGGCTTCATCCCTTGGCCGTCGAAGATGCCATGAGCACTCGCCAGCGACCCAAGATCGAGTCCTACGAAGGGCACAATTTCGTCGTGTTCCACCAGCTCGACGAGGAAGCTGGCCAGCTCGAGGCATCCCAGATCGCTTGTTTCGTGGGCGAGCGCTACGTACTCACCATCCACTCCGGTGGCGCGAGAACGATCGAGGCTGCGAAGAAAAGGTGGGGCGAACGCGACCAAACAGAGCATTCATCGGTACTCCTGCACACCTTGTTCGATGTCGTCGTGGACGAGTACCAGAACATCGCGGACGAGCTCGAGCAGACGATCGAAGACCTCGAAGAGATCGCCCTGGAGACGCCGCGCGCCGGCTTGCAGCAACAGCTCTATCGGGTCAAGCAGAAGACGTCACGGATGCGGCGGTACGTCCTGCCGATGACCCGCCTGCTGGAATGGACCGAAGACCCGCTGGGTGACGCACACGTCGCAGAAGAGAACATCCCCCTGTTCCGTGACGTGCACGACCACCTGCTTCGCATGACCGACCAGGTCCGCAACATCGATGACCTGGCCCAAGCCGTGATCGATCTAACCCAGAGCGAGCAGTCGAACCTCCTGAACGAAGTCAGCAAGAAACTCAGTGGCTACGCCGCGATCTTCGGTGTACTGACCCTTATCGCCGGCATCTATGGGATGAACTTCAAGCTCGTGCCTAGGGATCAGACCTTGTACGGCTTCTGGATCGCGATCGCGATGATGGTCGCGGCGGGTGCGGGGATGTACTTCTACTTCAAGAAGAAGGACTGGCTCTAGCCGCAGGGGTGTCACCGGCGAGCAGGATGGGTACGACTCTTTCGACCCTGAAAACATCCTCAGAAGGAGCTACCCGTGGGACAAGGCAAGCAAGGTAGACAGCTCGTCCAGCAACTGCTCGCAGAGGCTCATGCGGCCGAAACCGCGCTGATCCAAACACTCGGCGCGCACATCTCGATCACTCCGGCCGGGGACTACCGCAGTGGCCTCGAGACCCATCTCCGGGAGACCCGCGGCCACGCCGAGAAGGTCCAACGGAGGTTGACCGACCTGGGATTCCGGAAGAATCCCATCCAGCTGGGACATGGGATCGCCCAGAACCTCTTGAAGAACACGATGTCTCTCGCCAAAGGTCCCGTCGACCTGCTCCGAGGCAAGTCCTTGGAAGAGAAGTTGGTGCGCAACGCACGGGATGAGGCCGTGACGGAGACCCTTGAGATCGCGACGTACGACACGATCGAGAACGTCGCGCTGGGCATCGGCGACAACGAGACCGCTCAGCTCGCCCGAGAGATCCGCGCCGATGAAGAGCGGATGTTGGACTCCCTGCGACAGATCCTTCCCAGCCTCGCCGGAGGTTTGGTCCGAGAGCAGGTTCCGCCTGAGGAGCGCTCGGTCACCTCGGCCGACGAGTTGGCCATCAACGGTTACGCCGACCTGACCGCAGATGAGATCGTCGGTCGGCTCAACGGCTTGGCGCAGGAGGACCTGCGTGCGATCGAGCAGTACGAGACCAAGAACGCCAACCGCGCGACGGTCCTTCGCAAGCTCGAGTCACTTCGAACACAGGAACCGTGGCCGGGCTACGACGGTCTCACCGTCCCCGAGATCCGCTCCGAGCTCCAGCACGCCCCGGAGGGCCGCCTGGCGAAGGTGCGCGAGTACGAACGGGCCCACAAGAATCGGACTTCGGTCATCGACCTGACCGAGCGAGAGACGGCCGGCGTTTAGCCACGGTAGGCTCCCGGGCCTATGGCTGAAGGAAAACAGAAGAAAGTCACGCAGCGGATCACGCTTGACGTCTACCTGACCGCGCCGGATGGCAAGGCCAGGAAGTCGCACGCGGGTGAGCTGCGTCGACTTCAGAAACTTGGCTTCAGGGAGACCGACCGGCGCATCGCGACACGTGAGGATCACGTCAAGGTGACCCTCGAGCGCGAGGTCGATCGTTACCCCGGAGTGCCCGTTCCCGGAGTTCATCCCTACATCGACTGAGCCCTTCTCGCACCAAATAGGAGGTCAGCGTGGCGATTCGTAGATGGGTCGTGGGGGCTGTATGCCTTCTGGGACTCTTCGCCGCGGCATGTGGCGGTGGCGAAGGCGAGGACGCTGGCCAGGATGCGGGAGATGCGTCTGGAGCTATCGAGATCACAGCAGCGAAT
>JAXDJQ010000148.1:0-10365 GCA_034667565.1 Actinomycetota bacterium | reverse complement strand
CGCATCGCCATCGGGAGTGTCATCGCAAGCGTTACCTGCTCCGTCACTATCGTTATCTGCCTGGTCGGCGTTGGCTACAGCGGGGCAGTTGTCCTCTGCGTCTAACGCACCGTCGCCATCGGAATCGACGGGACGATCGTCGTTCTCATCGCACGCATCGCCGATCCCATCGCCGTCGATGTCAGCAGACTGATCATTGGGGACACCGGGACAGGTGTCATCGTGATCCAAGACCCCATCGCCATCCGAATCCCGATCGCGGTCAGTAGTGGCGCTAGACGAGCCTTCGGGGTTCGTCTCACCGTATTCATCAACAACTTGGATCGATGCCGTTTCACCTCGAGCTAGGTCGGCATCCGCGTGCCACCTCCCATCATCGCTCTTGGTTGCTGGCACGACCCTGGTGTTGCCATCCGCTTCCGTGATCGTCACGGTCGCACTCACGACCCTGCTGCCAGTAGCCCAGGGGCGAAAACTGCAGTGCGTGCACCAAGGCTTGTTCAGCAGGTCTCTTTGCTCGTTGATACCCACGTAAGGGAAGGCAGGATTCGTGTAGGTCCTGGGGTAAGTGACGTTGGGATCATCGAAGACAACAGATCCGTTGGCCGTCACGTCAGCAGGTCCGACCTGGATGCCGTTCCAAGGTGCAACGGTGAAAGTGTCCGAAACGAGGTCGTATGGCTGGTCAACGGTGGGGTCGGAGCGGTACTTCCCATGAACGACGAAGCGATATTCGCCGGTAGGGGTGCTTCCGAAAGCGAGCGGGTTGGAGTCGAAAGCCTCGAAGTTTGCCGTCCACTTCCACTGCTGTTCACCCGTGTAGGTAGTAGCAAACGCGTTCGCGCCCTTCGGGAACTCGAGCCTCGTTTGGATCTCGCCCGATTGATCGGCAAACTTCTCCCAATGCCCATCAACTAGTCGCTCCACAGTCACGGTTGGGTTGTCCACCGCGTTCGAACCACCCCACCAGGAAAACTGGGTGCCATCGAAGCGCTTTATGTCTTTTGGCTGGAACTCCGTCTCTACCTGTGGTGTAGGAACCGAATCGGGCGGGAGAGCGGCGTACCAGGCCTCGTAAGAGGCATTCGCGATCTGGCCCAACGCCGTAGACATCGCGATCTGGCGAGCTTCGTCGGGAAGGCCACGTGCGATGTCCGTCTCCAGCTCCTCAGAGGGCTTCCCGTTAAGGGCGCCAGCCAAGCGAACCATCCGCGTGACCATGTAGTCGGCGGTGTGAGGACCGTATGAGGTCAGAGACTTGCGGTAGTCGTCCCACGACTGGTACTCGCGGTAGCTGACGGTGTACCCGTTGTAGTCACTCGCATGCCCTACACCGATCGCAAGCTTGTAACCGAACTCAGGTGACAACTCTTCGGTAGTGAAGTTGCCGAAGATCTCCTCGAGCTCATATGGCTCACTGATCGCTTGCGCGATGTTCTCCGGCGCATCCCACCCATTAGCGGGGTTATGGATCTGGGCCAACATGTGTTGGTAGCGCCGATCGCTAACCGTGAACGGGTCGAGAACGGCTTCCGGGCGTGGATCATCTAATTTCTTCCGGCACGTCCAGCTTGTGTCGGCGTTTTGGGTGCAATCCATCCGAGTGGTCCAATCGAACCCGTCCCACTGGTCGTCCTGCGTCTTGTTGGCCCGGCTCTCGAAGTTCAAGATGAGATCCACCTGGGCCTCGCACGCGCACGAAGCGATGATCACGTCGCCGAGCTTGAAGGCCTGCAGGTGCAGACGGGTGTTCTCCTCCAAACCGGCATATGCAGGGATGTCGTAGTTGTCGGGGATGGGTATCCCGGCTTCCTTCATGGTCTCCCACATCTGGTTGCTTGGATCGGCGTCACGAGGGCCCAGGCACTCCGGCGGGCCGGGTGCGGCGGGCGAGCCTTCGACAGTTGTTTCCGTACGACAGTTGGAAACGCTCGGGTAGGGGTGTGAGTACGGCCCGGCCACCCAGGCGTTGCCGGCTGCGACGTCGAAGGTCGACGACACCGGTACCAGTGGGTCACCGCTGGCGATCTCTTCCCAACCTCTCACCACATCTTGCGCGAGCAGGTACGCACCACGCTCGGTCTGGGCGAAGCCGAAGTGGTTCCACGACGCAGGGATCCCTAGAGCAGCAACATCTCTAGGACGCCCGGGACCTTGTTCGGAGCTTCCGACATCACCCTGGCTGAAGACGAGTGGCGCACCGGTCGCGCGCTCCACGATCCGCTCCAGGGGAGCAACGTAGTCGCCGGACAAAAGGGAGTGCCCATCGAGGCCCTCAGGATGCTGCCCCCAGTTGATCAGGGTCGCAAGAGGCTTCGGATCGCTGGGATCTTCGAGACTGTCGAACCGCAGGATCGAAAGACCGAGATCTCCGAAGTCTGCTGGGTAACCGCGGGGGGTTCCATCATCGGAGATTCCCTTCCGCTGGATGACACCCTTGAAGAGGGTGTGCTCCACGGTGGTGGCCCCCATCTGTGCGGGAACCATGGAGTGCTCGGCGGTCCAGATCGCGTCCGCCATAGCGCGCGCGTGATACTCGAAAGCACGGATGTCGAAAGCGTCTTGGAAGATCCACACCCCCGGCGAGGGACTCATGTAGTACGGCGACGAGTGGTTGTGGCTCGCCATGTGGAAGATCTCGTCGTAGGTGATCCCTGAACCCCGCTGTCCCAAGATCTGTGCTGCGCGGCGCAGCAGATAGTCCTGGGCAAGGTAGCTGTCCGACTTGACGAAGACGGTCTGGTCGCCGGCGCTGTCTTCGACCACGATCGCGCGATAGCTCAATCGGGACTGAACACCGTAGCTGTCCCCGCTCTTAACCGAATGTCCGTGGGGGTCGACGCTGCCATTCCCGACCGCATTCACGACGTTGTCCGGGTTGTCGGAAGCGTGTTGACCGGCCCCAGCGCCGACGTGCCAGGTGGCATCCGCCTGCCCGTAACCCGCCCTGATCTGCCCATTCGCCACGGTCCGAACAGGATCCAGTGGACCGGCCGAGGCGGGTTGGATCGAGGACAGCATCCCTGCGACCAACGTCAGGGCGAGCAGCATCAAGAACGGCTTGCGCATGTGAGGGCTCCCGAGGGTTTGAGTTTGTCCCGGTGGGGTTCGCCGCACGCACCCCAAACCCTGCAGCGCTTGGGGCCCTTGAGGAACTAGGGGTAGCGGTAGCTCTCCTCGCCCCCGAACTGGAGGAAGAACTCCTTGCCGACTGCGGCTAGCAGGGAAGCCGACTGACTCTCTTGAGCGGCGACCGCCTGGAGCTTCAGCTCCATCAAGTCGGGATCGGGGATGTAGTCGATCGCCAGCTCGCCCCTCGGGGTGATCGACGGCCTGCCGGCGAACCAGACGTCGAACTGGTCCAGGAAGACACCGGGCCCCGACCACCATTCCGGAGTCACCGTTGCGTAATACAGGGATGCGGCGGTTGACGACTGCTCGATGGCCGCGGTCGTCCACTCACATACCGCGATGTGATCGGGGTGACCCGTTTGACCGTCGGGCCCGAACGTCAGGACGGTGTCGGGTTGGACCTCATCGATGACATCTTTCAGACGCGCGACCCCCTCTTCGTGCGGAACCTGATCACAACCGCCATCGGGGTAGTCGAGCCACCTGTGCTCCGTGACACCGAGGATCTCGAGACACTCCTTGAGCTCGGCCTCTCGTATCTCGGCTAACCGCTCCGCGGGCCATCTGGATTCATCCTGCACGCCGGCCTCACCTTTGGTCGCAGTGACGCACACGACTCGTTGCCCGCTTCGCACCGCGTCGCACATCAGGCCAGCGGAGAGATACGCCTCGTCGTCGGGATGCGCCCATACGCCCAGGATCGTGCCGAGCTCCGAGACGGTCGTGATCGTCATACCGGGAAGATCTCCCCCTCGACGTCACCGTTCTCGATCCACAGCAGCCCCATCGATGGGAATGGTGCCTTGCGTTTCCAGGTGGGGCTGCCGGGATTGAACAGCAGCAGGCCGTCGGCGTCCTCGTTAACAGGCATATGAGAGTGACCGAATACGACGACGCGCGCGGTAGGGAATCTCGCTCGCATGCGTTCGCGGCGGCCCGCGGACAGACCCGAGTCGTGGATCATGGCGATCTGCAGCCCTCCCAACTCGACGACCGCCTCGTCGGTTGCCCCCCAATCGCGGACATCCATCGCGTCGCAATTGCCCATGACGACAGTGAGGGGCGCAAGACTCTTCATCTCCTCGAGGAGAGATGTATCGACAACGTCCCCTGCGTGCAGGATATGGTCGGCGGTCTCGAGGAACGGCCACGCGCTGAACGGCACGGTGCGCGTCATGCCGCTCGTGTGGGTATCGGAGATGACTGCGACCTTCACGGCCGCGATGCTATTTGCCTACACGGGGGGCTCGAGGAAGGGACAGGTCGACTCGATCGCCGAACGGATCGGCGCCGCCGGATCTACCCCAGGAAGCTCGGTTCTCCCATCGACGTAGTAACCGCCCTTCCATGCCCCCCACAGGTGCTGACGACAGAAGGAGTCAACGATCATCCACTCACGCTCCCCCGCCGGGCGCTTGAGCTCCTTGGCGGTGCCCATCATCGGGTTGAAGATGCGCGCGAACTCGCTGAGGTAGTCCTTCCACCGTCCGGTCTCGCGCCCGAAGTAGGTGCCGTGCCCCTCGTTCAGGAACTCCTCTTCGCCTACCGGCGGCAGCTCGCCGGCGCCCGCAGGACCACTCGATCCCGCCGCTGAGTGCTCGGCGCCGAAGAAGAGCCTGTGTCTGAGCTCCGCAGCCGTGAGGATCCCGTCGCCCAACTCGCACTTGGCTCGCACCCGACCACAAGCGACCGGTCGGCCTCTCGCGATCACGCCGTCCTGTTGGATCCTGCTGGGACCATCCAGCGCGAGTCGCGCGGAGTACAGAGCTCGCGCATAGGTCCCAGTTATCTGTGGGGTTGCATTGGAGGTGCCACCGAATCCGCTGGTCCCGGTGCCCCCTACAGTGTCCGCCGTATAGGCGGTCGGATATTGACCGCCGATGCCTGCGATGTCGGCCGGCTTGCCGTGGCCGAAATACGACGCGTGTTCGGAGCTCTGATCGATCGGCTCGAACGGCACCCCGGCATCGTCGTCTCGGTAGTAATAGTTGTCATGCCCGGGCGTCGAGGCGCCAACAGTGACGATCCAGTCCGGACCCTCCTGAGACGAGAAGCTGGTTGTGTTGGGAACCGCGAACGATCCATCGTTGCCGTTCCCCGCGGAGAAGAAAACCGTCTGCCCACGTTCGGTCGCTTTCTTCTGCGCTGTGACGTTCGATCCAGAGTAGAGACGATCGCGCACCGCGAGCGAGAACCCGTATGAGTTCGATATCGCGTCGATCCAGGGTTGATCCATCGCCCATTCGATCGCCTTCTCACTGTCGGCTTCGCTCCCGAGCTGGATGAAGAACAACAAGCACTCCGGACACGTGCCGTGCAGGTTTCCGACCGCGGAACTCGTCGTTCCGACGCCGTGGTCATCGATCGCGGCGGCGAGGGTGTTGCCGTCTAGCGTCATCGCCCCGATCACCTTCGTGCCCGGGACCCAGTAGACGTTTCGCTCCGTGCCCGTCGAGTGCTTCACCGTCGCCCACTTCGGCTGGTCGAGTGCCTTGAGCGACTCGATCGAGGTGTCGGCTTTCTTCTCCTCGAGGGTGAGATCGAGACGGTTGAATGACGCGAACTCTTTCTTGGGATCGGGGAACCCGGGGAGCCACTTGTTCGCAGGCTGATCGAGAGGAAGGTCGTTGGTCGGGTCGGAGTCCATCTGTTGCGGCATCTTCGAGGCGAGGAAGTCCCAGTGATAGGCCGCGAGCCCGGTGTCGAGGATCGCGACCACCGTGGCATCCTCGGGTCCGTGCGAGGGAGGCACCTGGATGACGACCTGCGTTCCGAACGCGGCAGGCGCGATCGAAGCAAGCAAGGTTGCCGCAAGTAGAGCGATGAACGCGCGCCGCACCTAGTCCTCCAGAGTGGTGGTCCCTCGGGGTTGAAGGTTCTCCTAGGCGGAGAGCGTTCCTGCCCCCTCGAGGGTCTTAGGCGCCTCCGCGACCCCCTGGCCACAGGTGGGGCAACTGGGGTCCCGGCGGGCCTTCACCTCGCCGAAAGTGGTGATGTGGGCATCGAAGGTGAGCAAGCGGCCGACCAGAGGCTGGCCGTACCCGATGATCAGCTTCAGGGCTTCGTTCGCCTGGATGCAGCCGACGATCCCCGGCAGCACGCCGAGCACCCCGGCCTCGCTGCAGCTAGGAGCTAGCTCGGGCGGAGGGGCCTCCGGGTAGACGCAGCGATAGCAGGGACCCTCGTAGGGGACGAACGTCGAGACCATCCCTTCGAATCTGAAGATCGATCCGTGGACGACCGGCTTGCCGAGAGGCACCGCTGCATCGTTGAGGGCATAGCGCGTCTCGAAGTTGTCAGACCCGTCGACGATGACGTCATAGTCCCGGATCAGCTCGACCACGTTGGAGGTATCCAGGCGCACGGCATGGGTGATGACCTTCACGTCCTTGTTGAGCTTCTGGATCCGCTCCTTGGCCGACTCGGCCTTGAGCACGCCGAGGGTGTCGGCGTCGTGGATCACCTGGCGTTGGAGGTTGGACTCCTCGACGATGTCTGAATCGACGATTCCGATCGTCCCGACACCTGCGGCTGCGAGATAGAGCGCGGCCGGCGAACCCAGTCCCCCGGCACCGATCAACAGGACCTTGGATTCCAGCAGCTTTAGCTGACCCTCTTGTCCGACCTCGGGAAGAAGGATGTGGCGTGAGTATCGATGACGTTGATCCGAAGACAGAGCCTTGGGCACCGTGTACTCGTAGCCGAGGTCCTTCCACCGGTTGAAGCCGCCATCCAGCGACACCGCGTTGGTGTAACCAAGCTCACCGAGGGTTCGGGCCGCGAACGCGCTCCGCTGGCCGGTGGCGCAATAGATGACGACCTCCGCGTCCTTGTCGGGGAGGAGATCTTCGACCCGGCTCTCGAAATGAGCCCGAGAGAGGGTCAATGCGCCGGGAAGGATCCCGTCCTTGGTCTCGTCGTCCTCCCGGACGTCCAGGAGCACGACCCGCTCGCCGCGCGCGACCCGCTCGCGGATCTCGTCGATCGTGGTCCGGGTGACCTGCTCCTTGACCTGCTTGAGGAAATCCCGATAGTTAGACATCTTCCTACCTTACTATAGGTACTAAGTCTCTTACGATGGATCTGGCCTCAGCTGGCCAGGGCCTGCTGCACCTGGTTCAAAGAGGGGTTCACGAGCAGCTGGCCGCCTACATCCAGCGTCGGGACCGTGCGGTATCCGCCGGTCTTGGCCTCGATCTTGGGTCCATGCTCGGGTTGCTCATCGATATCGACCACCTGGTAATCGATGGCAGCCTCGTCGAGCTGGCGCAACAAGCGTTTGCAGTGCCCACACCAGGTGGTGGAGTAGACGGTGATCGGTTGAGGCATGCTGTTCGCTCTTTCCATCGAGACTCTCTTCATCGAGGATAACGACCCACTATGAACAACGATTCCCCGAAAGTGAGCAGATGAAAGCAGTCGTTTTCACCGGCAAGGGCATCAAGGTCGATGACGTTCCCCCACCCACGATCCAGGAGGGCGGGGACGCTCTCGTCGCGGTGAAGAAAACGGCGATATGCGCCTCCGATCTTCACGTCATAAATGGCAAGACACCGGGCATGCGTGAGGGCGGAGTGATCGGGCACGAGTTCGTCGGACAGGTCGTCACTCTGGGGAACGAAGTGGCCCGGCACCACGAAGACACTCGGGTGCTCGGATCCTTCCTGATCGCATGCGGGAACTGCAGCGCGTGTGTAGCCCGACGCTTCAATCACTGCAAGAACCGGCGGGCCCTCGGGCTTGGAACCTTGACGGGGGATCTAGATGGAGCTCAGGCAGAGATCGTCAGGGTTCCGAACGCGGACCTCAATCTGCGCCACCTCTCCGGAGGCCTCGCAGGGTTGTCGGACGAGGAAGCTCTCTTTGGTGGCGACGTCCTGGCAACAGGCTTCTACGCCGCGTCCCTCGCTGGTATCGAACGGGACGAGACGGTGGTCGTGATCGGTGCAGGACCGGTGGGCATGTTCTGTGCCGCGGCAGCGAAGCGCAAGGATCCCAAGCGCGTGATGATCCTGGATACCGACCCCAACCGCGTGAAGTTCGCCAAAGAGAAACTTGGGCTCGACGCCATCGACATCTCGAACATGGACGCACAGGCGGCGGTCGCAGGCCAGACCGATGGGGAGATGGCTGACGTTGGGATCGAGGCGGTCGGTTCGATCGATGCATTCAAGTCCACGATGAAGTGCGTGCGCGATGGGGGCCGGGTAACGGTTGTCGGCGTCTACGGAACGGAGCGATACGAGCTACCGATGGGCATGGTGTGGGTGCGTGGCCTCGACCTGCGCTTCGCCGGCATGGCGAACGTGCAGGGCCACTGGGACGACGCTCTGCTCGCGGTTGCGAAAGGTGACCTCGACCCGACCGCGGTGATCACACACCGGATGTCACTGGATGAGGCCGAGAAGGGCTACGAGCTGTTCGAGTCGCGCGAGGCGACGAAGGTCGTGATGACGCCCTAAGCGGGTTTCTTCGCCTCGCGAGCAGCGATGATCTCGGCGGCCGGCTTGGCGCATCCAGGACAAAACTTGGACTCCGCCGCCACCTCCGCACCACAGAACGGACACGGTCCTTCGACAGGCTCCGCCTGGTAGCCCTCCTTGAGACCGGACTTGAATTCCTTGCCCGCCTGCCCCATCGATCGTGCGAGTTTCGGAAGGCGCGACGCGCCGAACATCAACAGCAAAACCAGAAAGACAAGAAGGATCTCCGGAGCCCCGATACTGCTCACTGCCTTACCTCCGATCCGAATCTCGAAACGATCTCGTTCCCGACGAACTCCACATCCTCGAGGTCCGACACCTGGAACGGCAGCGCTCCAAGCGACAGGATGACTTCTTCGACCCCGAGGTCGACGAGCTCTCCGAGCCGATCGACAACCTCGTTAACCGTCCCGGCGACACGATCCCGCCGGAAGTCGTCCCAGGATACTGCCCCGTCCCCGTTAGACCCCTGCAATACACCCGAAGGGGTTGTGTCCTGGAGGCGTTCGAAACGTCTCTTCACATCCGCGTCGTCGCTGCCGGCCAGCAGATAGACACCCACAGATCGGCGGAGACTGTCGAAATCCCGTTCGTTCTTGTCGCATGCGCGCGTGGCCGCCTCCATCCTGTCCTTGTAGGTGTCGAGCGAGCCCAGCCACGACCAGTTCCAACCGTCTGCCACGCGCGCGACGGTGTCGAGGAGTAGGTCACCCTTGCCCCCGATCCAGATCGGGGGCCGCGGTGTCTGGGTAGGCCCCGGCCGGCACAGCGCACCCTCGGTCTTGTAATAGGTCCCCGAGTGATCGAGGACCTCGCCCTCCAAGAGGCGTCCGATGATCTCGGCCGACTCGCGTAATCGTTTGATGCGGGTGGCGGGCTTGTCGAAGGGGATGCCCGCCGCGGCGTACTCCGGTTCGTACCAGCCGGCACCGAGGCCGAGATCCAGTCGGCCGTTGCTCAACAGGTCGAGACTTGCAGCGCACTTCGCAAGCAATGCCGGGTTGCGGAAGTCGTTGCAGATCGTGAGTGATCCGAGCCTCACTCGCTCGGTGACGGCAGCGAGTGCGCTCATTGTGGTCCAACACTCGAAGGATCCCTCCGCATGCGACGGGCCCCCATACTTGCCCCAGTCCAGGAATAGGTGGTCGGAAACCCACACCGAATGGAAGCCGGCAGCTTCGGCGGTCAACGCTGCGGCGCGGATCCCGTCCCAGGACGCCTCTTGCCCACCAAGGCTGGTGTCGTAATGCGGCAGTGCAAGCCCGAATCGCATGAGAGACGAGTTTAGAGCCGTACTAGACTCGCCTGACGATGAAAGTCTCCGAACTGATGACCAAAGCGGCCGTCACCGATGCGCCCGGCGACACACTCGCCGAAGCTGCGGCGAAGATGCGTCAGCAACAAACCGGCTCCCTGCTGGTGATGAAGGGCGATCAACTCGCCGGCATCGTCACCGAGCGCGACCTGCTCAAGGTGGTCGGCGAAGGTCAAGACCCCAAGAACGTGAGCCTTGCCGACGTGATGACGAAGGATCCGGTCACGGTCGATCCCGACTCGTCTATCCAAGAAGCAGCCAAGATCATGTTCGACAAGTGGTTCCGGCACCTTCCAGTCACCACCGGTGACGGCAAGGTCGTCGGCATCATCTCTCTACGTGACCTCTTGAGCCTCGTCGCGCAAGGGATGGACGAGCCTTCACACATCCAGACCCTCACCGGACATCAGTTGGTCCGAGACCGACGCCTCGAAC